>JAITFT010000057.1 GCA_031281155.1 Candidatus Fibrimonadaceae bacterium | reverse complement strand
GATGCTAGCTACGCATGGAGCCGGGACGTGGACTACGACAACAGCGACGTGTACGGGGACGACGACTTCAAGGAGTATCTGCTCAGTGTTCGCTGTCTCCAGGACTGACGCCTGCTGCGTTTGCGTAGCGAACGCAACAGGCCGCCGCTAGCCTTGGCAAGCGGCGCAACCTTAGGCTGCAAGCGTTTATTGATGACTTTGCGTTGGGGCGTAGATGGCGGTTTATTTTGAAAGGATTTTTTTATGAAGACTGAGAATATATTGACAATAGAAGAAAGCGGCGAGAATCGCATAAACCTTGTTCGCGACCGCCTGTTCTGGCAGGCGTGGAACAGGAGTGCGTTTTTATTTGTTCGGCACATAAAAAAATATCAGGTCCACAAAAGATTCATTCAAAAAGTATCCCAAGAAGTCGCATGGCTGGGCTTCCCGAAAACTGTGCTCGCCGAAATTGAAAAAACCGCAAAAAACGAAGGCTGGCTTTACGAGCAAAATTCCGCAGACCACATAACAATCAGCGGAATCCCCCAAACAAGCGGCTACGAAGACTGGTGGGCAGGGATAGTCAAAAAAAAACCAAAGCCGGCCGAGCCTAATTTCCCCTTCGCCAAAACCACCAAAAACAACATCCTTGCCGCCTCTAAAACCGCCTACGACCTATGTCTCCACATCCACAGAGCAACTGTGAAAATGCCGAAAGAATTTCGCTACGAGCTAGGAGCCAGAATAAGAGGCTATGCCATGGAAACAGTAGAAACCCTGCACATAATGACAAATTCCCCCGCGCGGGTGCACGATGCGGTCGGCAATTCAAGCACCCCCCCCCCAATAATTAAATGCGCAAACACAATCCACAAATTACGCATAGACCTTCGCATTTTAAAAGACCTGCATCAAATAAGCATAGAGCAATGGGGATTCCTAAACAATCAAATAGAAACTTTATTGAACTTACTACGGGCGGAATTCTGCAATACCAACACCAGGATTGCAGGAGCGACCCTCAAACAGTCCAGCGGAACGCTCTCAACCGGGGAACCGGGGAGCAAGGAGCACGGCCCATGAGATTTTCCTTTGGAACCTCTTGTGTGCTAGCAGAAGCTTCCGCTAATGTTTCGGCCCTTCCGGGTGGCAACGGCTGGAATGGCAGCTTCAACAATGTCGGCAACAACGGCAACTGGTGGTCTGCTACGGAGAACGATGCTAGCAACGCATGGAACCGGAACATGAACAACAACAACAGCGACGTGAACAGGAACAACAACAACAAGGAGAATCTGCTCAGTGTTCGCTGTCTCCAGGACTGTAGCGGGGAGACCGGGAAACCGGCTCTCCCCTTTTTTTCAGAACTCCACAAAGCCTACCTCGATGCCCGCAAGCATAAACGGAACACAATAAACCAGCTCAAATTCGAGCGCAATCTGGAAGCTGAACTGCTTTCTCTATGCAGCGAGCTTGAAACCCGCACCTACGAGCTTAGGCCAGGAATATGCTTTATCAACGAGCTGCCTGTAAAGCGAGAAATTATCGCCGCAGATTTCAGGGATAGGGTAGTCCACCATCTGCTTTACAACAGAATCTACCACGTTTTAGACCGAAAATTCATTTACGACAGCTACAGCTGCCGTGTAGGCAAAGGCACATCATTCGGCATAAATAGAGTGCGGCGTTTTTTAAAATCGCATGCCAATCCTTGGGTGCTGCGCTTAGATATCCAAGGCTTTTTCATGGCGATAAACCGCGGCATTTTATTCGATTTAATCAATCGCTTACATTGCGAGGCTTGCGACTTTTCCAAATTTCTCATCCAAAAAATCGTATTCAACGATCCTCTGAAAAACGCTTTTTTCAAAAGTCCTCCAAGTGCATGGAGCGACCTGCCCAAAGACAAATCCTTAATGAATTCCGCTTCAAACTGCGGTCTTCCGATTGGCAACCTAACAAGCCAGATATTTGCGAATGTATATCTGAATCCCCTGGATCATTTTATAAAAAGAGAATTGAAAATAAAATACTATGGCAGATATGTTGACGACATGGTTTTAATCCACAGCGACAAGCAAATTTTGCTGAACGCAATCTCTCGCATTCGTGAATTTATGTCAAATGATTTGAAATTGACTTTGCATCCTCGCAAAATAAAACTGCAGCAGGCAAACAAAGGTTTTGCTTTCTTGGGAGCATACATTTATCCAAACAAAATTATCGCTGGGCGGCGTATAATCAAAAATTTCAGGCAATGCATTTTCAGTCCTTTTGCAAACCCTGAAAAACAGGCACAACGGGTACAAAGCTATTTGGGTATGGAGCTAAGTTAGGAATTTTCTACATTCCCCTCGTATGAATATGAAACACCCCCTTGTTTTTTTCTTTGCTTTCTTTTTAGCGAGCGTTTTTGCGCAAAACGAACTTGAACCCGAAGCAGGCGAGCCAAAGAAGCTTGCTGTTTATGTATTTGGCTCCAGCGATGGCGGCATAAATAAGGTTTTTGGCAGCAGGCTGCTTGCGGCTATTGCGCAAGGTGGCGAGTATGTTGGAATAAGCGATTCGGAGGCTTTTTACGATGAGCTTGCGGGGAACCGCGAGAGCGGCAATAGCCAAATTATCCAAGCCGCCAAGCAGCACGGTGCAGATTTTGTTTGCGTGGTGAGCATGACCGAGGTATTCGGTGCTTACTCCATTACTGCCCGCATAATGAAAACCGAAGATTCCCAAATAATTAGAACCAGCTCGCTAGACCGCTCATTGAAATCCTTTGACGATCTCACAGCGGTTTCAAATGAACTGGCAAGCTTGCTTCTCCAGCGGCAAACTCAGCCACCGCCTCCATCTGCCGCCGTGTTGCCGCCAGCCGCGCCCCTGTCGCCGCCTCCGCCAGCTGCTAGTTCGGCTGCTGAAAAGCAGTGCGAGAGCACGTTTAATATCAACGAGCTTATTTTCAAGGTTCAGAGCGCTTTTCCTATTCAGCTGAAAGATTGCTCTGGCAAGTTGGCGAAGAATATGGCTTTGGCGGCTTCTCCTCTTGGCAAGAAATCGGCGAAGCAGGAAGACCCTCAAACATTTATGATGCAGTGCGCGATAGACGGGATTAAGAAAGATTTGCCTCTTGGTGCTGGCGAGTATGTGAAAAACATCGAGGGCTTTGTTCAGAATCTTTTGAACGCCGCTTCTGGCGCCGGAGGGCTTGATCCTAAAAAGCTTATTAGCGCAGTTGGCAGCATGAATATAAGCGAATTTTTGGATGAACTAAAAAATCAGGCTGCCAGCGATGCGTGTGCGGTTCTGGCTCCATTCGATCCGCCCGTTGTGCTTGGGAAGGTTGCTGGCGAGGAGCGCAAAAAAGATAAAAGTGCGGTGTCTTTTGGTTTGAGGGCGGGCTTGAACGTTTCGCATTTATATGCGACTTACGATGATGGCTGTAGAAATGCCAGCGGTTCTTATGAAAATATTGGGGGGTGGCAGTTGGGCTTGGTGCTTGATATAGCTTTGAGCGATTGGTTCTATATTCAGCCAGGGCTTATGTATATTACGAAGGGGGTAAAGGATAACCATACTTCTCACAGTCATACTTACGATTATAGTTTGACTGCTCGTTATCTTGAGATTCCTTTTTTGCTTTCTCTTAAGCTTTCTGCGCTTAGGGTTAACGCTGGCCCGTATTTGGGTATGCATTTAGGAGGTGATGATTCCTTTTTTGGCAGTGTTGTCAGTGTTTTTGGCAGTGATTTTGGTATTAGCATGGGTTCCGGTTTTGATATAGGCATGTTTTATATAGGCGCATTTTACAATGTTGGTTTGACTAGCATGGGCAATAGGAGGCATTACGACTATTACAATCGCACGCTTGGCTTTAACTTTGGGGTGAATTTATGAGGACTTTTCAGCTCTTTTGTTAATTAATAAGCCTGTCCTCTAATAGCGGCTTGTATTTTTCCGAATGATGCGAATTGCATATTAAAGTTATGCTGAATTTGGTTTTCTGCCATTTTTGCGCCTTCAATATCAATGTCAACGTTATTCACTTCTCCAGGATTTGTGGGGTCATCTGGGCGAAATGTATATGCCTCGACTTTTCTTATTGATGCCTTACGGCCAAGCTCTATATGATTTTCATGAGTTTTATTGCCTTTTACGTGTTTTCTCATGGCGGCTTGAACCTGCTCTTCAAAATTTACCTCAACCCGCTGGTAACCAGGGGTCTGAGCATTGGCTATGTTCTGGGCAATAGCCCGGCCGCGCATAGCGCTGGCATCCAGGCTTTTATACACAAGCGAGCGGGTATCTCCCCCGAAAAGCTTGCCGCGAGTAGCGGTGGCAATGGTAGAAACATCAGACATATTGCAGTTTAAGCAAAATGTGTGCCAGAGAGTGATTGCAATAGCTTTAGAAATTTCAAGCAATGCCATTTACTATCTTCCTAACCCAATGATTCTCACTCGTTACATACTTAAAGAGCACATTGCTCCGTTTTTGGCGGCGCTTTTTGTGACTACATTTCTGTTTGTAATCAACTTTTTGGTAGAAGTGCTGGATAAAGTTCTTTCCAAAGGAATACCAGCCTCAATTGTTTTGGAAATTTTTGCGCTTAACGTAATTTGGATGATAGGGCTTGCAGTGCCTATGTCTGTGCTTGCCGCTACTCTAATGACTTTTGGCAGACTTTCGGCAGATATGGAAATAAGAGCTATGCAGGCGGCTGGTATTTCGCCATTATCGCTTATGCGGCCGGTTCTTGTATTTGCTGCTTTGCTTTCCGTTATGCTGATAGTCTTCAACAACTGGCTCTTGCCAGAGGCAAATTACAGAAGCGCCATGCTTATGCAATCCATAAGCAGAAAAAAACCTCATGCCATGATAGACGAAGGCAAGCTGATGAATCAATTTCCGGGTATTCAGCTGTGGGTTTCTCGCATAGATAACCAAAGCGCAGAACTTTATGGAATTAAAATTTTTGAAATAGGAAACAACTATCCGCGGATTATAACTGCAGACAGTGCATCTATGGAATATGTAGATATGGGCGCTACGCTTATGCTGCATTTAAAAAGCGGAGAAAACCATTTCGTTGATCCAAAAGATCCAGATCGATATTTTAGAATACGCTTTGCAAACCAGGATTTTGCAATACAAAACATAGATAACCGCTTTGAACGCACAGACCGAAAGTCTCGCGGCAGCAGGGAAATGCCAATAGAAGATATGCTGGAAGTTGTGGAGGAAACAAGGGCAGAAAAGAAAAAATTGTTCAGCGAAACTGAAAGCGATATTTGGAGAAATGCAGAGCGATTGGCAATTGTGTTAAAAAACGATACGCTTCTGCCGGAAACCTTGCGGCAAAAAGAAATCTTGCCAGATCCGGCAAGGCACAAAACGGCATTGGATATTACGCTAAGAGAAGAGAGAGAGATTTTAAGGCTGGCAGAGCGAATGGAAATGCGGCGGGAAAATTTGGCTAAGCGAGAAGCTTTGTATAGGACTGAAATCCACAAAAAAATCAGCACTGCAGTTGCCTGCATTATATTCGCTTTAATAGGTGCCCCGCTTGGCATTATAGCCAGAAAGGGCGGCATTGGGCCAGGCACGGTTTATAGCCTTGGGTTTTTCGCAGTTTACTGGATATGTTTGATAGGCGGGGAAAACCTAGCCGCGCGCCTTATAATCCCGCCTGCGCTTTCAATGTGGGCTTGCAATATTTTAATTGGCACAATAGGTTTGTTCTTAACCTGGCGGGTTGCCAGGAGATGAGGCTAGAACTTATTATCTAGCACTATGCCTATGGTACGGTTGTAAGCATCGCCATTGAATTTATCTTGCGATATTTCGGCTAAACCGTGATTATAGTTTAAACCAATGTAAAAAGATTTAAAATCAAGACCGCCACCAAAACCAACGCCATAATCAAAACGCTTGAATACGGAACTTGAGAAAGAATTTATTTGCGAAATTTCATCTGCTATAACCTTTCCAAACATACCAAAACCGAGGTAAGGACCTGCATTTACCGCAAAGTCTAGGCTTTCGCCAAGAGGGATTTTGAGCGCAAACATTATCGGCCACTCAAGATAATATGTTTTATAAATAATTTCATCGCGAAAATTAGGGTTGGGATATTTAATTTCAAGCTCTCCGCCCTTTTGAGCGAACATAAAGCCAGGCTGGAAATACAAGGGACCGATTACATTCATATCGGCCAAAAACCCTGCATGAAAACCAACTTGGTTAATTTCCTTAACATTGTGATGAGTAGATTTTTTTACTGCTATAGAACTCAAGCTCAAGCTGGTTCTAATGCCAAGCATTGTTTCCTTTGCTGTTTCTCTCGTTGCTTCTTCTGCAAAAGTTGTTGCTGCGAAGACTAAGGCCATGACTAGAGTAAATTTTTTCATTTTTTTCTCCTATTGTGTTCTAAATGTAGAAATTTGCAAAAACCGGCATTCGTTTTTCACTGTATTGTAAGCTTTTATAGCAAGCTCCAAAGATGAGAACAGGGAAAAAACGCTTGAGCCGCTACCGGAGAGCAGGGATTTCCCGCCGCAGGCATTTAATTTTTGTTTGAGAGCGGCTATAAGCGGGAAAGCTGGCAACACGGTTTCTTCAAATTGGTTGTATAAATCCCAGGAATCGCAGAGCGGGCTTTCGCTTGAGTTCGCAAGGAATTTATTCCACCTGTCGCTTCCTTGCGGGAGCACGCCGCTATATGCAACCGCTGTGGAGACTGTGCAACGGGGGGTTGCAAGCAAAACGCAGGCATTGCAATTTAGTTTCTTTTGCGTTAATTTTTCGCCAATGCCTTCTGCTATGGCTGCACCGCCTTTGATAAAAAAGGGAATATCTGCCCCAAGCTCTGCGCCAATTTGTTCTAATTCTTCTGGCGAGGCCTTTATGCCCCATAGCTTGTTTAGCAGTTTTAAGGCTGCAGCTGCATCTGAACTACCACCGCCCAAGCCTGCACCTAAAGGTAATTTCTTCTCTAAATAAAGATTTGCTCCTTTTGAAACTCCGTATTTTTCCCTTAATTTAACAGCTGCTTTATAAACTAAATCTTTTTCGCTTGGATATTCCTGGGC
>JAITFT010000086.1 GCA_031281155.1 Candidatus Fibrimonadaceae bacterium | reverse complement strand
AAGAACGCCATATTTGACAAAATTCAAGTATGGAATGGGCTTTTTATGCTAAACTGTAATTTTTTAGCGTGGAGATGAAGTAAATTATTTGAGAGAAAACAATTGTAATGCTAAATTATTTACTATATTTGGCGAAAACATAAAGGAGAAGTAAAATGAAAGTATGCCAAAGCTGCGGAATGCCGCTTAATAAAGATCCGCAAGGCGGAGGAACAAATGCTGATGGTAGCAAAAACGAAAAATATTGCAGCTATTGCTACCAAAACGGGGAATTTGTCGGCGGAGAGACCACGGTTGAAGAATTTCAAGAATTTTGTCGCAAAAAAATGATTGAAAAAGGAACACCGAAATTTTTCGCATGGCTTTTCACCCGCGGAATGAAACGCTTAGAAAGATGGAAAATTAAAGTCTAAAACGCATGGTGTTTGAATGAAGTAGTATAATATTCAATATCTCCTGTGATAAAATCAACTATACAATAGGAAAATCCTTTGCCGTCACGTGGCTGCCCTAGAGAGCCAGGGTTTACTATTCTACAGTTTGCATGCAACCGAGTCATTTGACAATGAGTGTGCCCAACAAAAAGAAAGTCATAAGGCAACGGTCCTATATCTAATGGCGAATCTAGATATATTCTGCCGAATAAAGGCGATGATGGAGAGCCATGGAGCATAGAAAAATTAAAATTGCCAATTTCCATGGTAATAATTTCTGGAAGAGTTTTAATGAATTCAGCCAATTCAATATCTTCTTTAGTTATATGCTGCTCTGCTTGAACATTCAATGTATCAAGAAAAAACTGGTCATTATTTCCGAGTACGGCATAAAAGTTAGGCAGGCCTTTAATTACTTCTGCAATTTTTGTCGTTTGATAATGATAGCTCGTTAAATCTCCGCAATATAAGTATCCTTCAATACTTTCATGAGCCAATTTGCTCATCATTGCCTCAAACGCAGCAAAATTACCATGCACATCTGAAAATAAAGCGTATTTCATTTTATTGTTCCATTCATAAGGCAAGCTGTAATATAGAAATCATATCCAAAATAAAACCAACTCTGCATTTATTTTCTATATTCCGATGTATGCCCATCTTCCTCACATTTCTTTTTATGCTTGCTTACCCTGCTCTTGCGCAGGAAAGCCTTGCGGAAATCCGCAATAGCATAAGAACCGTTAATGCCGAAGCAGAAAGAGAAAAGAATTTGACCCAAACAGAGGCGCAGAGGCATACGGCTTTTGTGGAAATGGCAAAACAGAAAACAGAGGCCTTTGAAACACAGGAGAAAGCTCTAAGCGCGCAAATAGATTCCCTTAAAGTTGAAATAGACAAACTGAAAGGCGCAAGGCAAAGGGCTATAGGCACGGCTCGCCATTTTGAAACCCGCAAATCAAAATACAACGAAGAACTGGCAAACGCAATAGATTCTCTCGCCTCATTTGTTGAACAGGGCTTTCCCTATAAGAATAATGAAACAGCAGAAGCACTCAGAGAAATTTCCTCATTGCTAAAAAAATCCGTGATAAGCACAGAAGCCGCCTTTGGCAGGGCTTGGGAAGCCATGATGGAAAGAGTTCGGCTTGGCTATACTGCGGAAACCTGGAATGGAAACCTGGAATTTGAAGGAAAAACGCTTACAGGGAAATTCTTTCGCTATGGCTTTGTAAGCTCAATTTTTGTAAGCCAAAACGGTGAAATGGTTTTGTGGCTGAATTCCAAAAACGGCAAATGGGAAAATGTTGGCGAAAATTTTGCGCTCCGCTCCTCGCTAAAAGAAACCATGCGCGTTGCCGAAGGCAAAACTGCCCCGAAACTCTCGCTTATTCCAGTGTCTCATTAAAAAATGCTATTGCCAGAAACTTTAAGTGCCTTTGAAAATTTTTGCGAACACGCAAAAAAACACGGCTTTGAACCCAAAATTGAAAGCGGATACAGGAGCTTCGACAGGCAGCTTTTGATTTGGAATGAAAAAGCACAAGGCAAAAGAAAAATTTTAGATGAACAAGGGAAAGAAATCAACAGAGCGTCTCTGAACGACCTAGCTTTAATGAAAGCGATTCTGTTGTGGAGCGCTCTGCCTGGCACAAGCCGCCACGAATGGGGCACAGACATAGACGTTATAGATGCCGCCGTTGCGCCGGCAGGCTACGAAGCAGAATTAACTTTGGAAGAATCTTTTGGTTTATTCGGCAATTTTCACAAATGGCTAGGCCAGCAAATAGCTAGCGAAAACGCTTGCGGTTTCAAGCGGGTATTTTTGCCAGGCATAGGCAGGGTTCAGCCAGAACCCTGGCATTTAAGCTATGCGCCAGAAGCGCAGAAAATAGAGCGAAAATTTAATGCGGAAAATTTGGAAGAGCGATTAAAGAATAGCGGTATTTTGTTGCTGCCGCAAATTTTGGATAATTTGGAATGGATTTTGGAAGGCTGTGTTAAATGTTATTTTCTACCTTACCCCTAATGCCTATAATCCTCCTTTTTCTGTTCTTAACCTCCTGTTCCAGCGATTTTATTTACGGCGAACCAACTACTAATTTATCCGTTGAAATTAATTCTAACTCCAGCACAGGCATCGTTTTGGTAGGCGATACCGTGCGGTTTCAAGCAAAAATAAATCCAGACCCATCTTATGCAAAAAACTTTTTTTGGACATTAAATGCTCAAAGAAATCCATTTTTACAGTTTTCTCATATTTTCAATTCTCAAGGAAGTTATCTTGTTACCTTTCATGTAGAAGATCGCTTAGGTGATATTCTAAGCGAAAGTTTAGTTATAACAGTGAGTCCGCCATGAGAACAATAATAATTTTAGCAAGCTTTCTATTGCTATCGTGTTCTGGCGATTATAAATATAACGACAAAGAGCGCATTGAAATTTTGTTAGATGGTATAGCCTACGAAAATGACCTTATGAATATATATCCATTTGAGCTTTTGTATATGAATGAAAAAAGAGTTTTTATAGAACAGTTGAATGATTCGAATTATTTACAAGATTTTTTTTGGATTATAAATACTGATACAAATATAGATACAATTCGTAGATATAAGGTGCAAACGCCAATTTCGCCAGGCGAGTTCTTCTTTAAGCTCGTTTTGGTGGATGTTTGGGGAGATACTTTAAGCGACAGTTTTTCAATAACGGTAACGGAATGGTAAAAAAAATAATTTTTCTTTTGGTTTTCGGTTTTGGCATTGCGGCAGCATCTCAGCTTTTTATGTTTCCAATAGAAACCGATATGGATAGTAATGTTACTATCTCGCTGGAAACTTCGCTTTGGCAACTTTTAAAAGACTCAGGTTTTGAGCCAAAAAAAATAGAGCAAGAGTATTTTGAAGACTGCGAAGATATAAATTGCGCTATATCAAAAGCAAAAGACTCTGGGGCACAAGGGCTCTTTAGAGGACGTTTACGAAAAAAAGGCGAAGACTCGGTTAGCGTAAGGTTTCATATCGACTGGCTTGCAGGAGATTCTGTTTCTCAAACAGCCATCCAAGGCACCATTCCGCTTGCTTGGGAAAAAGCTATTAAGCCAACAATAATAAAAGTTGAAACAAACCCAGAAAATTCCGTTGTAATGCTGAATGGCGAAGCAATTTGCCACTCACCCTGCGATCTTTCGGCAAGAGGCTCAGATGCGCAAATATCTGCATACTGGACTTTTGGCGGGAATTTATGGGCAGCAAAAAGAACGATAAAATTAGGCGAAGATACAGTAAAAGTTTTCTTGGAGCTAAGGCGTTCATTTGCAGAAACAGAAATACGCACTAACCCCGAAAAAGCACAGGTTTTTTCCAGTGAAATTTTGAATTTAAAAAACAGGCCTTTAGGCAAAACTCCATACGTTCTGCGCGGGCTTCCTGGCGAAACCCAGGTGAGAATTTTCAGCAAGGGCTATAACGATACTTTGGTAAGCGTCAATATAGATGCTGTTGAAAAGCAAATTCTTTTTGTGCAATTAAGCCCTGTAACAAATCCTGAAAAAATACTTGAGCAAAATTTGTTTGCGAAAAGCCAGGTAAAGAGAAATGCTGGGTTAGGGCTTTTATGGGGGAGCTTGGGGCCTCTTGCAACGGGCATTATGATTTGCAGTTTTGCGCAAGATGATTACCAAAAGGCAAGAAATTTAAAAGAAGAACTTAAAACTCCTTCTTTTGGAGGCCCGAATTTCAATGCGAAGGTTCAGGAAAATCGCAAAGCGGTTAAAGATGGCGATGCCAAAATGGCTACCGGCGTAGGCTTAATAGGTCTCTCGGTGCTTCTTGCCGGAGTTGGGATTTCTTTGGCTTTTTAGTATTTTTCTACATTAACTCCATGGAACTTACCCCTTTAGATATTCGCAATCAGAAATTCGGCACAAAAAAGCTGGGCGGTTTAGACCCAGATGAGGTTCAGATTTTTTTAAACCAAGTCGCTGCATCTTTTGAGCATCTCCTAGATGAACGGGCAGATTTGCTCAGAACCATAAACAACGATAAAAAGACCGTTGAGGAATATCACAAAATGGAAGGGCTCCTAAGAGATGCCGCACTAACAATGCAACGAGCGCTAGACGATACAAAAGCGCGCGCAGATAAAGAAGCGGAATTAATTATAGTAGAAGCGAAAATGCGCGCTGAAAAGGAAGCAGAAACCATAGTGAACCGTGCGAACGATTTGCGCTCAGAAATAGACCGCCTAAGGCAAATGCGAGCAAGCTACTTTGCGAGGCTCCGCAACTTAATGCGAACACAAGAAGACCTGCTCAGCAATATGGAAAACGAAGACGGCGTTTAAATTTATGCGTTATCTTTTTTTATCGGCATTAATTTTTCTCATTTATGCTTGCGCTAGCAGCCCGGCAAGCAAAAGCCTGCAAACAGAGCAAGGCAAAAAGGCAGCCGCCGAAAAGAAAATCACAGCAGAGCAACGCATCGAACAGGCAGATATAGCAGGCAGCGATATAGAACTAGATGCCTCTTGGGGGCTTGGCACAGATTCCACAGAAATACAAATAGGAAAAGAACAGGTAAAAGAGTTTACTTCGTCAACGCTTGGCTACACTTGGAGAACAACAGATACGCTATGGCATAATTGGGAAAGCATTGCAAAAATAAATCAAGATGCAGATTTAATGCTTGTAAATGCAAGCGAAGAACTCGGCTTTTTTATCTACTCCGCTTTGATAGATATGAACTTTTTAAATGCCGAAGATGTATTCAAAGCAATGCTGATGAGGCATGGCATAGCACCCGATGCAGGAAATTTGAGAATTAAAAGAAGCAATGTAGATGGCAATGCCGTTTGGAATTTCGATATTGTATTTGTTACAAGCGGCTATGACTTTAACTACAAAGGAAAATTCTTTTTTGGAAACGGCAGAGCTGTTATGGCAATCACCTGGACACAAGGAGTGTTATACAATAGATTTAAAAGCACAATGGAACGCGCAGTCAATGGATTGAAACTGGAAAAAACATTCGATAGAAATGCAAAGCAAAAATCCAGCGCAAGAATTGTAAATCAAATAGGCCTTATGCGTTTGCTGGAAGGAAAACCCATAGAAGCCCTCAGCTATTTTGAGCGAGCAAATTCAATGGATAAAAGCGATACGCTTTATTTGGTGAACTGCGGTTTTGTCTATCAATATAGGCAATTGCACGGGCCGGGAATTGCCCACTTTGAATCGCAAATGGACTTGGTTACGCAAAGCGGAATGCTTCTTTATATTTTAAGCTCAATGCATAAATCGCTTTATAATTTTAGAGAAACAAAAAGGTACGCAGAACTCGCTTTGGAAAAAAGACCGCTAGATGAAGAAGTTATCGTAAATCTAAGCGATGCCTTGTGGGGGCTTGGGCAACGGGCAGCCTCTTTGGAAGTTGCGCAGGAACTTTACGATAAACAGCCAACGGAGCGGCTTGGAATTTACCTGGCAAGAACTCTTATGGGCTTAAACCGTTATAGCGAAGCCGTAGATTTACTGTTTGACCTAAAAAGGCAATTCGGCATAAGCACTAGGTTGGCTTTGAATAGCACAGAAGCATTGCTATTCTTGAACCGCTACGAAGAAGCCCTTTTGATAAGCGAAGAGGCCCTTCAAAAAGACAGCAGGAATGCAAATTTGCTTTTAGCAAAAGGAAAGAGTTTATTTTATTTACGAAAATACAAAGGCGCAGAGCAAACATTAAACCAGGCGCTTGCCATAAACAGCGACAACGAAGCAGCAAAGAGTTTTCTTTCGGCAGCAAGGGCATTTTTGGGCAAGGCAGATTTGCGTGCAATTCAAAAAGTTATAGAACCAGCAACTCCAAGGCCAGCAAATTTAAAGGCATTGCTAGTTGATACTTTAAGCAAAGACTATCCTGTTATAGCACATTACTTGCAGGAAACCGTGAAAATAACGCCAAATCAGCCCTGGGTTAATACAGAGCAAATGCTTTTGCAAATTATGAATGCGAGCGGCATTCAATTGTTCAGCGAAATAAAAATCGATTTTTTACCGGGTGTTGATAGAGTTTATATAAATGCTCTTGATGTTTATGATTCTCTGTTTAAATTAAAATACTCCTGGAATCCGAGAACCGGCTATATAACCTATGCTACAGCAAATGCTCACGAAAACGAAGCACAAACCGTGCACCTGCCTTTGCAGCTTTCAATTGGTGATTTTATTTATTTCCAGGCAAGCCGCACCGCTATGAAAGCAGATGGTTCCATTCCCTATACCCACTATAAAGCGAGCCGCGAATATCCCGTTGGCAAAAGCGTATTCAGAGTTTACGCAGACACAACTATAATTTTATACGATGAATATGGAGAATTGGAGAGAAGAGGCTTTCAAAATGGAATTGAATGGAAAATTGCAAATCCCGTTATTATACACAATGAGCCTTATATGCCCACTTACAGAGATTTTGGAAGCGGCGTTGTGCTGGCAGCAAAATTATCATGGCAAGAAGAAGGCGAAAGATATTATAATTTGATTCGGCATCAGTATAAAAATTCCATTCCTGTTAGAGAGCAAGCCTTTGAGGTGGCGGGCTCAAAGAGAAAACTAGAAGCAATTTACGCAATTTCCGATTGGGTGAGGAAAAACATTAAATACAGCAGAAGAGGTTTTGGCGGTCACTCCTTAATTCCCAAACCTTCCCTCGCTACGCTTCAGGAAAAGCAAGGTGATTGCAAAGACCAAAGCTTACTCCTCCAAGAAATGCTCGCAACCATAGGCGTTAAGAGCCATTTAGCTCTTATACATTTGGAAGAAATCGGCGGCGAAGCCTTGTCTTCAATTCAGCAATTCAACCATCAAATTCTTTATATACCCGCAACAAAAGATAACCCGGAACTTTGGATAGACCCAAGCGACAAGGTCAGCAGCCGCCGCCCTGTTCCTTTAGATTTGGAAGGCAGAGTTGCGCTTATTATAGATGCCGATTCCAGCTATTCAATTATAACTCCTATTTTGGAAATAAATCAGGAGCACGAGGCTTTTCTGTATCACCGTTTGCGAATAGACGATCAGGGCATTGGGCGTTTTAGGGATAGCCTTGTTTTTACGGGTAAGTTTGCAAGCACCATAAGGAATGAGCTTTTGAAAAGAGATTCGAAAGAGCAAACCGATTATTTTTCAAAATGGATTTCGCAGAGTTTAGAGTCATCGGAGTTGGTAGCCTTTATGCCGCAAAACGTGGATGATTTTTCAAAGCCGCTTATATTGGTTCTTGTATATAGTTCGCCTCAGTTCAACCCTTACCCTGCACTTTGGGAACGCTCTCTTATGCGGCTTCCAGCCGTTAAGGAACGTCAGCATCCAATACGCATTCCGCACGAAACAAAGTTTTACTATTCGCTTTCTGTTACCGCTTCAAAAGGGAGAGTTTCTTTGGAGACAGCAACAGAAAAGCCGAGAAACATGTTTGTCGAAGTGAAAGTTTTAAACGATGGCAAAAAATGCCCCGCTAATACATGCAATTTAATTTTGGAATGGCGAACAGATGCTGTTTTGGCTGAACCAAGCGAATATGAGAGCATTAAGCAGGAATGGGATGCTACATTGCGAATGGCAAGCCCAGGGGTAAGGGTGGAGTAGTAATTTTCTACATTACCCCCATGCACCTCATGCGTTCAATTTCTGGTATTCGCGGCATTGTAGGGGAAACTCTTACGCCGCAAACAATAACAAGCCACACAAAGGCTTTTTTAGATTTAATAAATGCAAAAAAAATAGTTATAGGCCGAGATTCTCGGCCAACAGGGGAAGAAATAGCCAATTTGGTTTGCTGCGTGTGCAATATTTCCGGCGTGGAAGTTGTGGATGCCGGCCTTGCCACAACACCAACGGTGGAGCTTTTGGTTGAGCAACTCGGAGCAAGCGGAGGAATAATAGTAACCGCAAGCCATAACCCTATTGAATGGAATGCACTGAAATTTTTAAATAATAAAGGAATGTTTCTTGGGCCGCTAGAAGTCAAAGAACTTTTTGAAAGAGCAGATGCCTTTGAAAAAAAAGAAAACATTTCAAATGGCGATGAAATGCATATAAAAGCAACACTTGCTTTGCCTTTTGTAGATGTGCAAAAAATAAAAGAACGCAAATTTAAAGTTGCCGTAGATGCCGTAAACGGAGCGGGCTCTTTTGCTTTGCCAAGATTGCTCGAAGAACTTGGCTGTGAAGTGGTTAGAATTCACTGCGAACCAAATGGAATTTTCCCAAGAGGAGCAGAACCTCTGCAAGAAAACTTAGGCGATTTAGGCAAAGCGGTTAAGGAAAATAAATGCTGCATAGGTTTTGCATTAGATCCAGATGCAGACCGCTGTGCAATAGTAGATGAAAACGGAAACGCAATAGGCGAAGAATACACGCTCGCCATAGCAGCAGAAACTGTTTTGGAGCGTGAAGCAAAACCGCTTTCCATAAATTTATCAACATCTAGAATGAGCGAAGACTTGGCGGAAAAATTCGGAGTTGAATGCTACCGAACCGCCGTTGGAGAAATTAATGTTAGCTTAGATATGATTGAGCATGGCTGTATTGTGGGCGGCGAAGGCAACGGCGGCGTTATTCTGCCCGCTTTGCATTATGGCCGCGATTCCCTTGTTTCCGTAGCTTTAGTTTTGGACTTGCTCGCAAGGCACAATATAAAAGTTTCAGATTGGGTCAAAAATCATCCGAGCTATGTAATGCTCAAAAAGAAATTTGAAATTAAAAATCCTGTTTCAGAGGCAATGGAAAAAGCGAAAAAAGCATTTGTAGGCTGGAAAATAGATGAGCGAGACGGCTTGTGGCTTGGCAAAGGCAAAAGTTTTGTGCATTTAAGAGCCTCCAACACAGAGCCGGTTATCAGAATAATCGCCGAAGCACCTTCGGCAAAAGAGGCGGAAACTTTGTGTGCTGAAATCGAAGTATTGCTTTAATGCGTTTTTGCTCCTCTTTGTTGGTTTTGCTTTCGCCCAAAGCAACACGGGCGTTTTGGCCATAGACACTTTGCCAAGATTCGATTGGGATATTGAAACAAAAAATAATTCTCTTGCCGCGACCATGGGGTTTTCTTTGATTTTCCCTGGCGGCGGGCAATTTTACACGCAGCACTATGTTAGAGGCGGTTTTTTGCTTGCCTTTGAAGGAGCTTTAATGTACGAAGTTTTCATCAATAAATTCAGGCAAAACAGAGCATTCAACGAAAATATAAATATGTATAGAGATTCTGTTTCGTATTATCAAGCACTGCTTTCTTTAGGCATAAATTCAGAAGATACTACCGTTTGGCAGGCAAGTGAAATAAGGCACAAAAGGCTTTTATCAAGAGAAGAGTCCAAAAAGGTTGCATCCAGAGATTTATGGAATTCAGAATTTGCCTGGCTTGCTGGCTTGCATATTTACGGAATGTTTGATGCTTATGGAATTTGGAAAAACAATCAAGGGCGCAGCAGCGAAACTCATTATGCAACTTCTGCTCTTTGGCGAGCGGCTTTAATTCCGGGCTGGGGGCAAATTTACAATCACGAATACGGCAAAGCAGGGCTGCTTTACATGGGCTTGCTGGGCAGCACGGTTAGCTATCTTTCGCGGCAAAAAATGGTGGAGTATCATTTGGAAAAGAGGCGAATAGCAAAAGAAGATGATGATATTATAGGCATAAGCACAGCAAATGACGATATTTTGTTTTTTAGAAAAAAACGAAACCAGTACATTTGGGCAATCTCCCTCTTTTACATCTATTCCATGGCAGATGCCGCTGTAGATGCCATGCTCCACGATTTCGACAGTCCAGTGTATTTTGTATTGCTGCCGAGGTTGAATGGCGGGATTAATTTTGAGGCGGGGTTTTATTTCTGACTGAGCCACAGCTCAAAGCTCGTTTTGCGTGTTGCACGGGGCGTTGCGGTAAAAAATTTCTATATTCATGGAATCATGCCAAGTATTCGTTGGATAAGAAATGTTACGGTCAATGGTGTTAAATGCACGCTTGAGGTGGTTGTTGGAATGCAGCATATAGCAGATCGCTGCTATGTGCGCATAAATCAAGAACCGGAGCTGTGGTTTACGCCATTATCCGAATCTCGCGATGAGATTGTGAAAGAAGCAATGCAAATCTTATATCAACGTTTGCAAGGAACCGAAGTTTTAAATTTAGATGGGACACCTTTTCAATGGGAATAAAGCCAATTTACCTCAGCATACACGGTCATTTTTACCAACCGCCGCGCGAAAATCCGTGGACCGGGCTCATAGAGCTACAAGAAAGCGCCGCTCCGAACCACAACTGGAACGAACGCATATCGGAACAATGCTATGCCCCTAACGGAGCATCGCGAGTTTTGTCTTCAAATGGTCGCATAGAACGCATTGTAAATAACTACAGTTACATGAGTTTTAATATTGGTCCTACTCTAATGAACTGGATTAGAACCAACGAACCGCATGTTTACAACGCCATAAAAGAAGGCGATATGCTTTCTGCCGAAAGGCTAGGCGGGCATGGCAATGCTATTGCGCAAGCATATAATCACATAATGATGCCGCTCGCAGAAACAAGAGACAGGCTAACGCAAATTCGCTGGGGCATTAAAGATTTTGAATTCCACTTCAACAGAAAACCCGAAGGAATGTGGCTCGCCGAAACTGGCATAAATATGGCAACCGCTGTGGATTTAATAAATGAAGGAATAAAATTCACAATTCTATCGCCGCAACAAGCCGATTCATTCCGAATTTTAAACAGCAAAGAAAAAGAAAACGCCAAATGGATAGATTGCTCAAGCGGAAATATAGATACCACAAGACCATACAGAATAATACCAAGAGACGAAAAAGGAAATCGCATTTGCGACGGGCACCTAGATGTATTCTTCTACAACGCAGGGCTTTCCACAGCGGTTAGCTTTGAACATTTGCTGAAAGATGCAAGCAATTTTGGAAACCGCATTTTAAACACAGTAGATAAAAGCAAAGCTGGCGTACAGCTTATATCCATAGGTACAGATGGCGAGTCTTACGGTCATCACGAGGCTTTTGGCGATATGTGCGCAGCATGGCTTTTTGAAAAATTCTGTCCGCAAAACAATTTAGCGCCTATCAACTATGGCTGGTATTTAAAGAATTACCCTGTTGAATTCGAAGTTCAATTGAAAAACTCTCACGGCGAAGGCTCTGCATGGAGCTGTGCCCACGGGGTCGGCAGATGGTACAGAGACTGCGGTTGCTCAACGGGTAGCGGTCCGGGCTGGAACCAAAAATGGAGAGAGCCTCTACGGCAAGCATTCGACCGAGTAAAGAAAAGCGCAGATGAAATTTTTGAAGGAGAATTTCCAGCTATAAGCGATATGAATTGCTGGGACGCAAGAGATGAATACGTACACATTTTGTTGGAACCGGAAAACCTTGAACGCAAAGAGGAATTCGCCTCTGCCGTGCTTCGCACGCAAGCAAATGAAAACGACAAAGCCACTTTGCTTTCGCTTTTGGAAATGCAAAAATTTTGCCTGTATTCCTACACTAGCTGCGGTTGGTTCTTTAACGATGTAGAGGGCTTAGAGCCCACGCAAAATATGCGTTATTGTTTGCGAGCCATAGAGCTTTTAAAACAGTTTTTACCCGATGGCGATACCTTAGAAGCCGAGGTATTAACAATACTCAGCAAAATAAAATCAAATGAAAACGCTAAAACCGGAACCGAAATATGGACAGAGCAAATACGCCCAAAGGTTCCGGTGCCTTATCTTCTAATAGCCGCCGAAGCCGTAAAAATTCAACTAAAATTACCGCATCAAACCTCTTCGAACATAAATGTTTCTACTATAAAAAGCAAAGATAATCAAATTATTTTGCAAGCCACATACACGAACCCAGATACCTTTGAAAGCAAAAGCGCAAGTGTTTTAGTTGCAAGCGATTCAATGAGCAGGGTTAAAATAATTTTACAATCAGATAATTCAAAACACGCTCTCGTTTTCGCTGAAAAAGACCAAATAGACCAAACAGATTTCAAAAAACTATACCCGAATGCATTTGTTTTCCGCTTGCACGAACTTCCGCAAGATATTCTTGCTGAAATAAATTCTGCTTATGCTTCTGGCAAATTAACGGATCTCAACAAAGAGTTGCTTGAATTTGCAGAAAAATACGGGCTCAGCATTGATAGCTTGGCAGATAAATCCGACTCGCTTGCCGCCCCGTTAAAACAAGGCTTAACACTTAGCTTAACCATGAAAGTACGGCAACTTGCCGTAGAAGCTCTTTACGGCGATACCGATGCCTCCTTTGAAAAAATAAAGGAATTAAAAGAAGAATTCGATGCTTTAGAAGTCCCTATCAAACACATAGCTTTAGACAGCATGTTTAAAGAAAAGCTGATAAAGCTTATTTCAAGGGTTCAGGAAATGCAAAATCAAGATTTCGATAACACCGAAAAATTGCAGAAACTTGTAAATAAAATAGCAGAGTTAATAACCATTGCAGATTGGCTAGGTTTAAAAATATGCAAAAACTTTTTAGAAAACCAAAGCTACGGTGCCTATTTGCTTTACAAGGAAAATCCCGCAAAATACAAAGTGCTCAAACAAATGTTTGAGTGGTTGAATTTTGATGTGTAATCTCTTGTTTTCCGCACGTTTTTTGGCTCTGTTAAATTTTTAACTTAGAGCCAGGTGGCACGGAGCTTGTCACAAACACATTGCTGCCCAGCACGGAGTCTTTGCCTATAATCGTGTTTCCGCCGAAAATAGAAGCTCCAGAGTATATAGTAACATTGTCTTCTACGGTTGGGTGCCTTTTTTGCCCTCTTAACGATTGCCCGCCCCTTGTGGAAAGGGCACCTAGGGTCACTCCCTGATAAATTTTCACATGCTCGCCTATAACTGTAGTTTCGCCTATAACAATGCCTGTTCCGTGGTCTATAAAAAAGTAATTGCCGATTTTCGCTCCGGGGTGAATGTCTATGCCGGTCATGGAATGTGCGTGCTCTGTCATTATGCGCGGGAGTTTTGGAATGCCGAAAGTGTAAAGTTCGTGAGCCAGCCTGTAAACTGAAATTGCATAAAACCCTGGGTATGCGATTATAATCTCTTCTTTGTCTGCAGCAGCGGGGTCGCCATCATAAGCGGCTTCTACATCTGTGGCGAGGCTTCTTCTTATTTCGGGGAGTTTTGCCAAAAATTCTTTTGCAAGTTTTGCCGGCTTGCGACCTGGCAAGCGAAGCAGTTGTTTATTCAATAATTGTTCAGCTCCTTCTAAAAGCTTGCCTGTGGGTTTATTGCCAAAATAACCAGGAAACAGCAAGTTGCGAAGCGTGTCTATAAGCTTAACCATTTCGCCTTTGCTTGGCAGTTTCCCAGGCTTGACTGGAATGGAGTCTTTCAGCTCGTTGTAGCTTTTCAAAAGGGAGTTGGTTAGGTGTTTCACGAGTGGTAAGGTAGAAAATTTTCTATATTGCTGCCCATGGAATCCCTCCCGCTTAAAGATATCCTCTTTTACCTGGTAGCTGTAGTTATGGTGGCTACCGCTCTGCTTACTGTGGTAGTGAAAAACATTCTGCATAGCGCGGTTACTCTTTCAGCGACTTTTTTTTGCACGGCCGTTCTTTACTTTTTGCTCTCAGCGGAGTTTCTAGGGGTGGCTCAGGTTATGGTTTATATCGGTGGCGTTATTGTATTTGTGGTGTTCACAATTCTCTTAACAAGCCGCTTGGGCGAATATGCTCTTGAAGCAGGCAAGCTGCGAAAAATTGCTGCTGCCTTTTTTTCAATGATTATAGCAGTGCTGGCTGTTGTTATTTTAAGAGAATCGCATAGCAGCGTTGCTTTGGAGCAAAGCGATTACGCTACGCTTGCAGTCATAGGTAAAAGGCTTCTTTCGCCAGGTGACGATGGCTTTATTTTGCCATTCGAGGCAATAAGTTTGCTTCTGTTGATTTCTCTAATAGGAGCGGTAAGCATTGCTCGTGTACCTCGCGACGATAAAAACAAGGAGGCGGAATGACTCTGCAAGCCTGCCTGCTTCTCGCTTTCTTGCTCTTTGCAATAGGAGTTTATGGAATTCTAACTCGCCGCAACGCAATAGGCATTTTAATTAGCATGGAATTAATGCTGAATGCGGCAAATATAAACTTTATAGCCTTTGCGCATTTTAGAGCCTTAGATGCAACAGCGGGTGCAGTTTTTAGCTTATTTATTATAGCCGTAACTGCTTGCGAAATGGCAATTGCCTTGGCAATAGCCATAGCCGTTTATCGCAGGCACGGGCATTTAGATGTGGACGAATTAACAGAACTGCGCGACCCAGATGTCTAAAGCCATTTGTTTGCTCGGTGCCACAGGCTCCATCGGCTGTTCTGCCCTAGATGTAATTAAGCAGCACAAAGAACGTTTTTCTTTGCATTCTGCGGCGGCGCATAGCAATGTGCAAAAAATGGCGGACATTTCAAAGGAATACCCAAATGCTAAGCTTGCTCTTTTTGATAAAGACTGTGCTTTGGAATTGCAAAAATTAACCGGCAAAAAAGTTTTGGCTGGCATGGAAGGCTTGCTGGAACTGGTTTCAGATTCCGCTTGCAATTTAGTGCTCAATGGGTTAATCGGTTCGGTTGGCTGCGAGCCTACGCTAAAGGCAATAGAGTGCGGAAAAAAAATTGCGCTTGCCAATAAAGAAACTTTGGTTATGGCAGGAGCTATAATAAAAGAAGCTTTGAAAAAAAATCCTGCTTCGCAAATTACGCCTGTGGATAGCGAACACAACGCTATTTTCCAATGCCTTGCGGGGCGAGGCGCAGAAGAAGTTGAGACCTTGCTTATTACCGCGAGCGGCGGCCCTTTTAGAGAATTGCCAGCGGAAAAATTTTCACAGATAACGCTTAAAGATGCATTAAATCACCCTGTGTGGAGCATGGGCAAAAAAATTACAATAGATTCCGCTTCCATGATGAACAAGGGCTTGGAGGTTATAGAGGCGCATTTTCTCTTTGCTTTGCCTTATGAGCAAATCAAAGTTGTGGTGCATCCGCAAAGCATGGTACATTCGCTTGTGCAGTTCAGAGACGGAAACCTAATGGCGCAGCTCGGCGCTCCCGATATGAGAATACCAATACTTTGCGCAATGACTTTCCCCGAAAGATTGCCCTTGCAAACGCCCCGGCTAAACTTGCCCGAAATTCAAAGTCTCACTTTCTTTGAACCCGACTTAAAAAAATTCCCATGCCTTGCCCTTGCCTACGAAGCAGGCAGGGCAGGCGGCACGAGAGCCGCAGTATTAAACGCCGCAAACGAAGTTTTGGTAAACGCTTTTATTCAAGAAAAAATTTCCTTTCTAAGCATACCGCGAGGCATTGAGCATTGCTTGGAAAAAATCCCAGAACAAGGCGGCGAATTAACTCTTGAAAAAATTCTCCTGGCAGATTCCTCAGCGAGAGAAGAAGCAAAATGTTTGATTTAAAAACACGCCGCAAATTCGGGCAAAATTTTTTAAGCAGAGAAATGTCCAAAAAAATCGCAGACGACTTGCCTTGCTCTGCGCAAGATCAAATTTTGGAAATAGGCCCTGGCCATGGAGCTTTAACCGAGTGGTTGCTGCCAAAGTGCTCAAAATTAACCGCTGTTGAAATAGATAATTTTTGCATTCCAAAATTGCAGGAAAAATTTAAGAATAATAAAAACTTTAACCTTGTCCACAAAAATTTTTTGCAGTTCGATATTGAAAGTTGGGCAAAAGAAAATCCAAACTCCTGGATCGCAGGCAATTTGCCGTATAATATGGCAACCGCTATAATAACGCATATATTGCCGCATATTTCAAAAATAAAAGGCTGCATGTTTATGACTCAAGCAGAAGTTGCAGAGCGCATAACGGCAAAAGCAAAAAACAAAAGTTATGGCAGCCTTTCGGTATTTTGCGCTTGCCACGCAAATAGCCGCATAATCAGGCTTATAAGCCCGGAGCATTTTAACCCCAGGCCCAAAGTAAATAGCGCAACAATTTTTTTTGAGGCCCTAAAAAGCCCGCCTTGCACAGATGAATCTTTTTTTGCTTTCGTAAAGGCAGCCTTTTCGCAAAAGAGAAAAACTCTGGCAAATTCGCTTTCCGTTCTTTACAACAAGGAAAAAACCTTGCATATACTCAAGGACTTGAATTTTAGCGAAAATATAAGGGCAGAAGAGCTGTCATTGGAAAATTTTATTACTATCTTTAAGCGAATATGTCTTTTTTGAAAATATTTCGCATATTAATAGCTGTGCTGGCTATAGCGGCAGTTGCAGTTTCTCAAGCCTTGTTCTTTGAAACAGAACAGCGAAGCAAAAAATTAAACGAAGTCAAGCCTCTAGCGGTGGCTAGTTTTTCAGAGTGGGAGCAACAGTCCAACTGTGCTGAAGAACCTCAACCTTGCGAAGCCTACACCGAAATATTCAAAAACTGGTTAATGGAATTCGAGCAATACGAGCGGCGTAAAAACGAAACCCCAAAGTTTCAAGCTTATTTGCTCTTTAAGTATATAGACAAAAAATACGCCAAAAGCTTAGGTTTAAATTACGGCGGCCTGGCATCTCTTGTATTATGTAATTTGCTATTGCTAATTCTATCATTTTTGGCAGTGATTCTCTTAGGCGCCGAGAAAAAAGCCAAGGAACCCAAGCCAAAAAAAGAAAAACCGAAAAAACCAGAACCAAAATCCAAGCCAAAGCCCGAACCAATTCCAGAGCCGATGCCCGAGCCTGAGCCTGAACCAATGCTAGAGCCCGAGCCAATGCCAGAGCCAGAGCCTGAACCAATTCCAGAGCCAGAGCCGCCCGTTCGAAAAAAAGATAAGCTTGAAGTGCAGGCTCTAATTGAAAAAGCAATTGATTGTGCTGAAAGTTCGCCCATGCAAGCTATAAGTTATTTAGAGCAAGCTCTAGAAGGTGATATTAGCGATAAATTATTTATGCCTGCTTTGATGTTATGCGGCGGTCTTAGAGTTAAGCATGAAATAGGCGTAAATCAAGGCAGAGAACAGTTGCAAAAAATTATAGAAGCTTCACCCCTAAGCTCGGAAGCAAAAGAAGCAGAGAAATTACTTAATGCGTAAAAATCATTTTAACCAGGTTTTAATTAACTATCTTTTAAACTATGTATAGCATTGTTCGTTTGTCAGAGCAACTTTCTGAGAAACATATAATAATTCATTCTTCGTGTGAAAACGCAGAAGATGTTTTGCGTGAAATGATTCAAGTCCTGCTAAGCGAGCTTGGGCCTGAAGTTTGCGAAGATGTAGCAAAAGCAGTCATAACCAGAGAAAGAGTCAAGAGCACAGGAATAGGCTATGGCGTTGCAGTTCCTCATGCCAGAACAGCCCTTGTTAAGCAGCTCTATTGCCTTGTGGCAACCTCAGAAAAAGGCATTGAATTCAAAGCGCTCGATGGCAAGCCCGTCAGCCTGTTCTTCCTCGTTATAAGCCCCGATTTCACCGTTGGCCCGCACTTGAATATAATTTCTGCCATAAGCCACCTTGTTGGCAAGAACACCGGAATTAGCGAAGAGTTCAACAAGGCTTTGTCGCCCTCTGAATTTATGGAGATTTTAAAGGCAGAAGAAGAAAAGCTTATAAGCTGATTTTCTATTTTTGCGTTTCAAAACGGAATGTAGCTCAGCCTGGTAGAGTACTTGAATGGGGTTCAAGTGGTCGGTGGTTCGAATCCACTCATTCCGATTTCTAACCCCCTTTTTAACCCTGTGTTAATTCACCTTAATAACTGGCAGGCCTGCTCTGCCAAAGGCAAAGAGAACGGCAATTTCCGTGCCCCAGGATTGATCGGTATTATCGTTGAATATAAATTCATAGCCGCCTTTTAGGCGAATACGGAATTGGCTTTCGCGGAAAAATATTAAACCGCCATTTAAGCTTGTACCCATGCCGAACACGTCTCCGAATTCTAAGCCTCTTTTACCCTTGCCTGGATACCTGGCTCCAACTTGAGCTTCGACAAATGGAGTCACTTCTGTTTTCATAATTTGTTGCTCAATGCCAAACCAAATACCCCAGCCGCCATTTGGGGCTGTTATATCAAATTCAAAGGTTGTTGCCGTTAGCTCGGCAAACTGAATGCCAAGCAAAATAGATGGATTGAAAAACGCCTTGCCTTGTTCTTTGTAGCCTGTTGTGGTAGGGCTTAGAACTCCAATGCCAAAGCCCATATTGAGCCAAGAGGAATGCACTTTTTCTTCGTTGGGTTTGCCCAAGCTAAGAGGTTGTGCAAAGGAGAGAGACGCGAGGACGAGAAATAAAGGAATGTAACGCATGTTGGAAAATATAGAAAAATTATTTCTTGCCTTTTTCGTAGCCGCCTCGAAGAGAAGGAATGAGTTAAACAGCGTGCTTGTTGCGTACCCGGCTCTTGTTTGCGTAGCCAAATGTGGCCTGCCGCTCACGGGTAGCATCACAGGAGTAAGCATTCCCGGGCAGGAACAGAGTGCCTTGAAATATTGTTTATATAATTTTTAGGTAGGAAAATTTACGCAATTTTTGCTTTCTATAATTTGAATAAACTCTTTCTTTTCTATCCATTGTGCGCTCTCTTCTTCCGAACTTACGGACCACCGTTTCTTTTCAATAATATCAGATTCCATCCTTGATAAAGCCTTAGCACCACCTTGAATTCCAATATAAAAAGGAAGGTTTGTATTTTTAGCAATACCATATATTATATCGGCAGGCAAAGAAGACTTTAATTCATTAATCCAACTAAGATCATCATACCTATTTGCTTTAATATAGCCGCATAATTTAAGAAATAACTCCCTGTTCAACCATTTCCAATTTGGCTGTTTAGCATCTTCGGTATACTGAAATGTGTTCTTTTCTAGATCTGTATTTCTTAATGACAATAAACCAATAATCCCTTTATTTACTCCAATATATTTTATATTTTCATTTTGTTTTATATCATCTAATGTTTTCCATCCAGCAGCAAGAGGATTCTTACCATAATTTTTTTTCGTTTCATAATAATAACCTTCAAAATCATCTTGAATGAAATACGATAGTGCTTTCAATGTTTGACGAAGATACTCATTTATTGGAGATATTTTGCACTTTTGTTCTTCATCAAGAATTTCCTGTATTATATCACATATTTCATCCCAAGTAATCATTTTCTGTGTGTCATTATCTCTTGTTTTTAACTCTTCGAATTCTTCTATTGCCAACTTATGCTGCGAATCAGGCACTAAGAAAATAATGACAATTTTATAATTTTTATCGTACTTTTTCTTTAATCCTTCATATTGACGAACGAGTTGCCCCTTGTCACTTGCTGACTCATTATATATTTTATTTTCAATAGAAATGAGAATATCATTGATAAAAATAACTATGTCTATGAATGATGGAGGCTGCTCAACATAGAACTCTATATCTGAACTAAATTCTAAATTATTTGTTTTTTCACTTCTGAGAATAGGCTGTAGATATTTACTTAAATCTTTCATAATTTCATTTTCTGAATTAGTATTTTCTGAATCAATTTTTTGTAAAAATTTATTCAAAAAGGTAAATCCAAGCCCATGTTCCATATAAGGATTTAATAGCCAAGCAATCAGAGCGGAGGCTTGTTCTTCGGAGAAACTTTTTTTAGCAGATGCTAATACTTTGAATATGTTCATTTCTAAACTCTTTTAGTCTATTTTGTGTAAATATAGTAAATATTTTTAAATATGCAATAGGTAACTCCTAAAAATACCTTGTAAATTATTTTTTCGTATTATTTAAAAAAAAAGCGGCATGAAAGCCGCCTGAAGCCTCCGGCGAGGCTCTGATTGCCGGAAATGAGGGGGAAAACCCTGCGAAAAACGCAGGTTTTATGCCGAGAATGAACTCTTGCAGGAAAAATAATGTATATTCCCTAAAGATTAACAGTTTTTAGGAGTTACCTCTAATGAAAACATCTGTTCAAATTTTAACTTTCGCTATTGCTATATCAATTATGCTTTTAGCTTGTTCTGATACCAACGCCGATAACACAGAACCGAACGGATCTTTTGAGAAAATGCCGATTATGGATAAAAGAGTTGTGTCTCATAAAAAACAAATTCAAATTTTTATTGAAAGAAATGATAAAGGATTAATAACTGATAAAGACACCTTAAAATTAATTTTTCCACATATACTCAATTATGAACAAATAGACAATAATTGCAGCTATTTTGCCATATATCTTAAAACTTCGTCTACTTCTTTTAATTATAACATTCTTTCGCAAGACATGATCTTGTATAATATAACGCCTGGTAAATCGGAATGCCCCAAAACTTCTGATATTTCTTACGAACTGATGCTTGTGTGTGATGATACCGCGGAATGGAATTTAAAAAGCAAAATTAATCTTGATTCTATTCGTAGCTACGTTGACTCAGATTGGGACTGTAGTAAAGAAGACGAATATAAAAGAGGTAGGGTAGAACCAAACAGCTTTTCTTATTTAGTTTTCGAAAAGCCAGTTATGGATAGCAGGGTTGTGTCTTATAAAAGAAACGAATGGCTTCCTGGAGTGTCTATAAGCGAACCTGTTACCGATACAAACGATTTAAAAATATTGTTTCCGCATATATTTAATGAAGAGCAGACAAATAATTGCAATTATTTTGCCATATTCTTTTCTCATCATTCATCTGCTATTCCAATTTACAGGGTTCTTTCGCAAGATATGGTTTTATATCAAGTATATCCAGAAAACAGAATACAATGCCCAGGCGCTACTACATCTCAATCTTTCTTCGATGCGATGCTTGTGTGTGATGATACCGCAGAAGGAAATTTAATGAAGAAAATAAATTTCAATATTGGCTATCGCTACGCTGATCCAAGTTGGGATTGCACTAAAGAAAAGGAAATTGATAGAGGTGCTTTTTTTTGAGGATATTTTTGACATGAAAGAATTGTTTAAAATGTTATTTTAGAAAATTTTCTACATTCATAAAAATAATGCTTCGTTTGCTTCTTTTTTTGCCTGTGTTTTTGTTTGCTGCCGTGCCGCAAATGATTAGCCGCGATATGAGCAGGCGGCTTTTGTTTGACGATCCGAATATTCAAACGAGCTATTCTGTGCTTATGGCTGAGAAAAATTCACGGGCAGATTCGCTTTTGCCGGCATTAAATGGTGATATGGCTTTGGCAGAGCTTCTTACCGCAAACCCTAGTTTGTGGAGCATAGAGAATTTAAGGAATGAGAATAATTTAAGCACTAGTTTGCATGTAAGCATAGTTTATGTAGATGGCATAAGAGAAGAGGCTTTTTGTGATTTTTCAAAAACAATAGATGCACAAAATTGGATATTAACAATAGGTGTAGATTTTGTTTCAGCTAGCTCAACTTTAGCTGGCATTCACGTTCAGCAGTGCATAAATCACGTTAAAGATGAAATCGGCTACGCCACGCAAGATTCCACAGGCAAAGTTCTTGTTGTGCCGCCTAAAAAAGTTCTTCAGGAAATTGAAAAAAGCGAAATTCCAAATATAATTTCTTTAGACTTGCAAATGAAATTGCTGAAAGCTCACAAAAGCGTTGAAGAAGACGGCGAATGCCCAAGCGATATAGAAGCTTATTTAATTCTTTTAGATGTTTGGAATCAGGTAAAAAATATTGATATGGATCTTCCGCTTATAAGCGAAGCACTGCATAGAGAAACCGTGCAAAGCTGTGCGTTCAACAGGGAGTGGAATAAAAGATATAGCGAAACAGCCACATTCCGCTGCAATTCAAGCGATATATGTACCTATAACCAAAGCATAGACGGAAAGACCTTGTGGAATTGGGTAGCCTACTATAACCGCCTGGAATATCAAAGAAAAAAAATTTTAGGTTTTTCCTATGGCAAAAAAAGCATACACGAAGGCGGTACAATGCTGGACTTGCGCATAACCCCGCTATCATCAAGGCTTTTTTTGGAGAGTTACTTAAATTTAAAGGGCGAGCCAATTAGCTTGGGGTTGATTATTTTAGGGGATTAGGTTACTGCTTTTCTTACCTTGGCTATTTTCTATATTCAACGCTATGATATTCAACGCTGAAAAATCCGCTTTATCGCCCGTGCTGTCTGCTGCCAAGCTGGTTGTGCCAGCAAGGCCCGCTATCCCTATCGCTGGTTGCTTTTTGCTCCGCTTAAAAGGGAACGATCTTGAAATAGCAGCAAACGACGTAACTGGGCTTGGAATTAGCCTTAGTATTCAGGTAGAAGGTGAAAAAGACGGCTGCATAGCCGTGTCCGCTATGGATTTCGCCGACACCGTAGCCAACGCACCAGATGGCAAACTAGCCATAAGTTCAGAAAAATTGAATTTAAAAGTCTCGTGGGGCGAAGAGCGCTATGCCGACTTGAACGGTCGCAATCCAGATGACTTTATTAAAACACCGGAAATAGAAACTGACTGCCATTTAGCGCTTAAAGTCCCGGCTCTTAGCTTTCTGCTTTCAAAGGTAGCATTTGCCGCCAGCAAAAGCATAGAGAACCGCCCCTCGCTAACAGGCATTCTATTAGAGGCCGATGAATCCAAGCTCGTTGCCGTTGGCACCGACAGCCACCGCCTTTCAAGGCTCTATCTGCAACCCGAAACAGAAGAAGCCTTCTCGCTCGACCGCTCGGCAATTGTGCCGCCTCGCGCAGTGCAGGTGCTGCTTGCTGCGGCCAACGCAGTTGGCGAAGCAGAAGCTACCGTTTCAATGGGCTTCTCCGAAACCTATCTTAAATTCAAAACCTCAAATGCAAGCGTTGTGGCAAAACTGCTCGAAGGTCCATACCCTGCCTGGAGGCCCGTAATTCCTGCCGTTCTGCCCATTTCTATAAAGCTCAACACAGCAATTATGCTCGATGCCCTAAACCGCGTAAATGCAGCAACAGACAAAAGCACCCACTCTGCGAGGCTCACTCTCCAAGGCTCAGAAATGAAAATTTCCGCTACGGCTTCTCGCCACGTTAGGGAAAGAATTGCATGTATTTACGAAAACCCCCAAGGCGTTGATTCTGAACTGCACCTAGGCGTTAACTCAAATTACCTTATAGAAATTCTCAAAGCCTGCGGCACCGAAGAAATTGAAATTTTGGTAAATGGCGAACATTCACTTTGCGAAGTTTTACCCTCCGGCGAGAACAGCGATTTGCTTTTCTTGTTAATGTTAATTAGACTCGCTGAATGAAAAAAGCCAAAGCACCCGAAAAAATAGGCCCTTACTCGGTGCAAGACTGCATTGGGGAAGGTTCTATGGGAGAAATTTGGCTTTGCCACGATCCCTCTCTTGATAGAATGCTAGTTGTTAAAAGAATGCAATTGGCACTCCGCGGCTACGAAGATTTGGTGCAGAGATTTAACCGAGAAGTTCAGGTTTTGGCCGCTATGAACCACCAGAATATCGTTCAGGTTTACGGCTATTGGATGGAAAAGGGTTTGTTAAATTTGTCCATGGAATTTATAAACGGCTGGAGCTTGCGGCAAATTTTAGATAAGTCAAATACATTTCCTCCGTGGGTTGCTTGTTCAATTTTGTGGGGAATTTTGAATGCCCTTGTGCATACGCACACCAGAAAATTTGTGCATAGAGATTTAAAGCCAAGCAATATAATGGTTGATTTTGCCGGCACGGCAAAGCTTTTGGATTTTGGAGTTGTGCGCATTGAAGACCAGGAGATTACCATTCCCGGAACAATTATCGGTTCGGCCGCTTATATGAGTCCGGAGCAGGTTAGGGGTGAAAGCGTAACTGAACATTCCGATATTTTCAGCCTTGGGATAATAGCTTTTGAAATGCTCGCAGGCAGGCATCCTTTTAAAGAGGATTCCGCTGAAAAAACAACGAGAAATATTTTAAGCAGAGAAATATACCCTTCCGATTTCCCAGAAGACGTTCCTCCATCGCTTCGCCGCCTAGTGCGCAGAATGTTAGCAAAGGAACCAAGCCGCCGAGCCAACTCCGCCTACGCTTGCCTAAAAGAGCTGGATTCTATTATGAGCGGCTTGCCGCGCGAGCTTTCCCACCCGCTCAGTTCTTGGCTTCGCTCTGTGCGAAAAGAAATGCCCTTCCCCGCTGCTCCTCGCTGGAAAAAAAGCCTGCCGCCACTGGCGTGGCTTGCGATTGCAACGGGTATTGGGCTTGTGGCGGGCATGGTGTTGATAGCGGTGGTTTAGCCCATGCCGCGCTTATCCACCCTGTAAATAAATGCTAAAACTCTTGCTACGGCTTCGAAAAGCTCTTCTGGGATTGTGGAGGGGACAGAGACTTTGGATAGGAGACTTGCCAAGTGGTCGTCTTCGTGGACGGGGATTTGGTTTTCGATGGCTTTTTCAATTATGCGCTCTGCAAAAGCACCCCTGCCGGAGGCTACCACTCTGGGGGCTTCCTGCTTGCCAAACTCGTGCTTTAAAGCAACTGCCAGCTTTACAGGCTTCATAATAGCCCTACCTAAGCCCAAAGAATACTATAAAACCGAGTATAAGGGCAAAAAATGAGATTAAGTGCATGCGCCAGGCGATTTTCGCATTTATCAAGGGCTTGGAGTCGCCGAACTTGCCTTTCCATTTTAGCTGGAAATGGTGGTGTATAGGAGCGCGCAAAAACAACCTGTTGTTTTTGGCGTAATCCAAGCCATGCCACATACGGTTGACTTTGAAATGCCCTATTTGCAAAACCACAGATACGGCTTCTATTAGAATGATTATTCCAATCAAAGGCAAAAAGAGAGCCGCCTGCACAAGTATGAACATCATGCCGAGGAGAGCGCCGAAACCAATGGAACCGGCATCGCCCATGTAAATTTCCG
>JAITFT010000132.1 GCA_031281155.1 Candidatus Fibrimonadaceae bacterium | reverse complement strand
ATATCGAAAAAAGCACGCAAGGAAAATATTTTTATATTACCGGGAGTGGAATTATCGGTAAATGATGGAGCTAACGGCGTGCATACATTGATTGTTTTTGACCCTGATGACTGGTTGGTTGACGGCAATGATTATATAAATCAATTTATCACCGCAAATTTTGCAGGGAAACATAATTTTGATAATGCTAACGGGCGTTCTAATCACAATCTGCAAGCGACATTAGAACTGCTCGATAAATTTGATAAAAACCACTTTGTAATAATGGCTCACGTTGAACAAAGTTGTGGACTGTTATCTGAATTTGACGGTGGCAGAATAATTGAGTTAGGCAAAAATCCCTTGTTTAAAGGCGAACATTGTTTGATAAAGGTCGGTGATTTTAATTTTGAGGCAATTAAATATGCTTTAACTGATCCACATAGAACACGCCTTAACGAAAGCCCTAAAACCACTAATTCATACATTAAGTCCATTTCCTTTGAAGGTGGTTTATTAGATGGAAAGCAAATTTCTTTTTCTCCTGAATTGAACAATCTTATAGGCATACGAGGTAGTGGCAAATCGTCTTTGCTTGAAATTTTAAGATACGCTTTAAATATTCCGCTAAGTGCACAAGCGGTTGACAAAGACTATAAAAATGGTCTTATCAAATATGTTTTAAAAAGCGGGGGAAAAGTTGTCGTTGAAATTGTGGATGAGCATGATAAAACATATACAATAGAACGTGTTTTTGGAGAAAAGGAAGATATATACAAAGATGGAGAATTGCAGCACGAAATAACACTTGATGCAATTTTACGACAACCTATATATTTTGGTCAAAAAGATCTTTCGAATAAAGATTCTAACTTTGAAAATGATTTGATAAATAAGCTAATAGGCAAAAAGTTAAATGATATTAACTCGAAAGTTGAAGAGCAAAAAAATGTTATTTTTAGAATTATCAACGAGTTGAAGGCGTTGGACAACTTGTCCGACATAAAAAAAGAAACAGAAATTGCACAAAATAATGCCGAACATAAATTGCAATTATTCAAAGAAAAAGGCATTGCGGAAAAAATGCAAATACAAACCGCTTTTGATACGGATATATCAAAATTAAACACTTATAATGAGTATGTGAATAATTATGTGAGTGAACTGAACACGCTTATTCATAATTATGAATATTTATCATCTCAATCTTTGCAATCAGAAATCAATCGAGACATTTTTGAAGAGGCAATGCAACAAGTTGGATTATTAAAGATAGAGTTTGACAAATTAAAAACAGTCGTAGCCAATTTGCTAAGAATCAACACTAATTTGCTAAACATTTCATCAAAAGTATTGATGAAAAAAGAGGAATCAAAAGAAGAATTTGCTCAAATAAAACGCGAAATCAATATTCCTGAACTAAATCCTGACGATTTTATAAAATTAAATAGAATATTGGAAACTTCCAAATTAAAACTAATAGAAATCGGAAAATCGGAAAACAAAAGAAAAGATTTGGATAAACAATTGTCTAATGCTTTAGTTCTATTAGATAAGTTATGGCTTGAAAAATTTAATATAATACAAAAAGATGTTGAAAAAATCAATAACAGCGGCACGAAATTGTTTATAGAAATTGAATACAAGGGGCAAAGGGACAAATTTTTGAGTAAACTGCAAGAATCTTTCAGGGGGTCCGGTATTAGGGTAACATCTTTTGAAAATATTCGCGATAAATATACCGATTTTATACAAATTTACAAAGACGATTTCAAAGAAATAAACAACATATTAAACGAAAACCAATCTAATGATTTTAAAAAGCAATTTTTTAAAGATTTATATGATTTGTTGATATTCAAGGTCGAAAATAAAATAACTATTAAATTTAACGACAAGCCGCTGGGCGAACACTCATTGGGACAACGAGCATCCGCCTTAATACTTTTTCTTTTATCGCAAAAAGAAAATGATATTCTAATTATCGACCAACCCGAAGATGATTTGGATAATCAAACTATCTACAACGATGTTATCAAAGAAATAAAACAGTTAAAAGGACAAATGCAATTTATATTTGCTACTCATAACGCTAATATCCCCGTTTTGGGGGATAGCGAAATGGTAGTCGCCTGTCAATATATTCCTGACACAGAAATAAAAATAGAAAACGGTAGTATTGATTGTCGAAGCGTTCAAGAGAAAATTATAGGAATTATGGAAGGCGGAAAAGAAGCGTTTAACGTTCGAAAGAATATTTACAAAATTTGGGAGGCAGGAAAATTATGACAGCAATAGAACTGTTGGATATAATCGGTGCCGGAGAAACAAGTAAGGTGCAATTTAAGCGAGAAATAGGCAGCGATGATTCTATCGCCGCAGAAATGATTGCATTTTCCAATTCTAAAGGCGGAATCATTTTGTTCGGAATTGAAGATAAAAAAGGAGATGTTTTAGGGCTAGATTATCAGCAGTTGCAAACAATTAACAACAAAATTGCACAAATCGCCAACGATAAAGTGAAACCGCAAATTTTCTTATTTACAGAAGTAGTATCAATTCCGACCGAAAGCAGCGAGAAAAAAATATTAGTCGTACAGATTTCAGAAGGGATAAGCAAACCATATAAAGATAACAGCGGTGCTATATGGATAAAACAGGGTTCCGACAAAAGACGATTAACAGATAGCAACGAGCAAATAAGATTATTTCAACAAAGCGGGTTGTTGTATTTGGACGAAATGATTATTCCGAACACAACAACTGAAGATATTAAACTTTCGGATGTAGAGAAATATCTTGAAAAAATTTTGAAAAAGAAAGCTGAAAACATAGTGATAACAGAAACAATTTTATCCAACTTAAACATATTGAAAGAAAAACGTCTTACATTAGGCGGTCTATTGTTTTTTGCAAAATATCCGCAAAAATACAGGCCGGTTTTTTGTGTTAAGGCAGTTTCTTTTTTCGGCAATAGTATCGGTGGAACCGAATATCGAAGCAGTCAGGATATAGAGGGGACTATTCCGCAAATATTTGAGGAAGCAATGAGGTTTTTTACTACAAATTTACATCACGTTCAAGCAGGGCAAAATTTTAATTCCGTCGGCAAATTAGAAATTTCGCAAATAGCGTTGGAAGAATTGCTTCAAAATGCCTTAATTCACAGAGATTACTCGAAAAATTCGCCGGTGAAAATTTTTATATTTGACAATCGAATAGAGATCGTTAGTCCGGGAGCATTGCCCAATAGCTTAACAATCGAAAACATTAAAATGGGCAGTGCTGTTGTCCGAAATAACCTCTTGGTTTCCTATTGCGCTAAAATGATGGATTACAGAGGCATCGGCTCGGGGATTACCAGAGCGTTAGACGACCAGCCAAATATTGAACTTATTAACGATGTGGACGGCGAACAATTTAAGGTGATTATCCCAAGGCTGGAAAAGCAATTGAGGGCGTAGCTTATAAGCAAGTTGCCAATGCCAAAGAGTTAAGCAATTTTTTCTATCTTTAGTAAACACGGAGCTAATATAATGTTCAACTCTTCCCTATTCAACCTGTCGGTAGGCGGCTTTGCCGGAAAGCCCGCTGTGCTTTCCTTTGATTTGCTCGAAGGTATCTACGGCGACGATTCGCTTTCCGTTAGTTTTCTTGCGTCTTCTGGCAGTTTGCCAAAGGTTGTTGGTAGAGAAGCGAATTTTTCGTTTGAGTTTGAAGGAAAACAAGAATTTTTTAATGGCATGGTAACAAACTGCTCGGCAGAACAAGCTGGAGCTAGCATGTCAAGGGCTACCGTTACTATAAAAACTATTAGGCATTCCTTGGATAAAGAAAAAAAATACGCAGTTTATTGCGAAAGCGATATGGAAGCAATTATTCGGGCTACTTTAAGCAAGGCTGGTGTCTCAAATGCTAAATGTAAGCTGGATAAATTTTACGATGTAGATTTCAAAATACAATACTACGAAAGCGATTTGGATTTTTTGCAAAGGCTTTTGGAAGAACACAGAATTATTGAATTTGTTAAGCACTACAAAGATAGAAGCGAGTTGGTTATTAGTGATAACGGCGAATTTACCGAGTCTGCTTTGAATTTAACAAAAAGCCGCTTGGAAACGAATGAAAGCGGAAGTTTTTTCTTTGGCTACGGACATTCACCGCTTAGGCCCGGGCAGGCATTTAACGCTTTTGGCGAAAGCTTTGTAATCTGCTCCGCCTCGCACAGCGGCAACCAAGAAGCAGCCTTTGGGCTAAAAGGCAAAAGTGATGGCTACACATGCCAAATTGCCGCTTTTTCAGAGCGAGCACTCAACTCGTTGCCAAGCAGCAAGGAAAAACCGAAAATCCCAGGCGTTATTGTAGCAAAAACCGAGGGCTTTATTGGCTCTTTCGCCGCCATAGATTCACAAGGCCGCTACATTGTCCGCATGCCCTTCGACGAAGAAAACGAAGGCATGACAAGCAGCCTCCCAGTGCATTTAGCGCAGAGCTTTGCAGGCGAAGGTTACGGTATTCATTTTCCGCTCCGCAAAGATACTCCAATTTTAATCGCCTTCGAAAACGGCGATATAGACAAACCAATCGCATTGGGAGCAATCCCAAAAGATGAGCATAAAGGGCCTGTTGTCGGCGTAAATTCTTTTCAGAATATTCTCAAAACATCGAGCGGAATAAAATTTGTGCTTAACGATTTAACCAGCAGCTTAGACATAGAAGCCCCCAATGATATTTCCATAAAATCCGAAAAAGGAATAAAATTCGGCATGGATAGCAAGGCTGGTACTTTGAAAATGGAAGCGCCAAAAAATTTCTCTGTAAAAACCGGCAAAGCAAAAATAAAGCTAAAAGAAGCTGCGCAAGGCAAAAACGCTTCAAAAAACAAAAACGCTCCAAAAGGCTGCTTGGAAATAGAGGCACCCGAAAACATTTCAATAAGAACCAGCAAAACAAGGCTTGGGCTCGGCGATTCTGAAACCAGCATAAATATGGGCGCTAAGAAAAATATTTCTATAACTGCCAGCGAAAAATTATTTTTAAAAGGAAAGAAAAACATAAACATAACAGCCCCTGGAAATATTACCATAAAGGCAGGCGGCAGGCTAATTCTGAAAGGAAAAATGGTGGAGATAAATTAAATTATGCTTATATCCCTTTACGATACAACGCTTCGAGATGGCAACCAAGCCAGAGGAATAAATTTTTCCTTAAACGACAAAATCAGAGTGACTCATTTGTTAAACGAGTTTGGAGTTGATTATATTGAGGGTGGCTGGCCAAACAAAAGCAACCCAACCGACGAAGAATTTTTCAAGCTAATTCGCAAAGAAAATATTTCTAATTCAAAAATAGCGGCATTCGGCAGCACAAGGCGGCCTAAAATTGCACCTGAGCAAGACCCTATACTTGAGCATTTAGTTAAAAGCGAGGCTCCCGTTAAAACCATATTTGGAAAATCTTGGGATATTCATGTAACAGAGGTTATTCGCACCGAGCTGGAAGAAAATTTAGATATGATAAGCTCTTCTGTGGAATTTTTGAAAAAGTATTCGGAGCAGGTAATTTACGATGCCGAGCATTTTTTTGATGGCTACAAGGCTAACCCGGAATACGCTATGCAAACCATTAAAAGAGCAGAGCTTGGAGGCGCAGAGTGCCTTGTTTTATGCGATACAAATGGCGGGACTTTTTCATGGGAAGTTGAAAAAATTGTTAAAGAAGTTATTGCTAATACTAATTGTAAAATTGGAATACATTGCCATAATGACACAGGGTTTGCAGTTGCAAATTCGTTAAGCGCGGTAAATGCCGGCGCAGTTCATGTGCAAGGCGTTATCAACGGTTATGGCGAGCGATGCGGAAACGCAAACTTAATAACCATCGCCGCCAATCTCTGCCTTAAAATGGGTTACGATTTAAAATGCAAAAGCAATCTGCCAAAGCTCCGCTATTTTAGCCTTGCCGTTGACGAAGTGGCAAATGTGCAAAGCGATATCCGCGCACCTTTTGTTGGCGAAACCGCCTTTGCGCACAAAGGCGGTGCACATATAGACGGCGTGCTGAAAATTTCACACAGTTTTGAGCATATAAACCCAGAAATGGTTGGCAATGCAAGGGAGTTTGTAACCAGCGACCAAGCGGGCGGAGCTCTAATTGTGGAAAAACTTTCTCGCATTTTGCCTGGCTTAGATAAAAAATCAAAGATAGTTGCAGAGCTTTTGGAACACGTTAAGCAAAAGGAAAACCAGGGCTTTGCCTTTGACACTGCCGAAGGCAGCTTTGAAATGCTGGCTCGCCGACACCTTGGCCTTTACGAAGATAAATTCAAAACCCTTAACTATCGCCTTATAGAAAGCATGGGCAGCAAAAGCAAAGCACGTGCTTCTGAAGCCTTTGTTAAATTGCAAATCGGCGAAAAAATTGTCCACGAAGTTAGCGAGGGAGATGGCCCCGTTAACGCTTTAGACAATGCGCTTCGCAAGGCTTTAATTGAGCATTTTCCAAGCATCGCTGATATACGGCTAGACGACTACAAAGTGCGCGTTCTGGGAAGCAAGGTTGGAACAGATGCTTCCGTGCGAGTGTGGATTACTTTCGGCGACAGCAAAGAGACTTGGCATACTGTTGGCGTTAGCACCAACATTATTGAGGCATCGTGGCATGCGCTTTTAGATGGCATCCACTATAAGCTTAAAAAACCATAATTTCCGGTTCTAAAACCACGCCGTGCTTTTTTTCAACCTCCATAACTATCTTCTCCATTAAGGTTTTAACATCTTTTGCCGTAGCATTGCCTTTATTTACAATAAAATTAGCATGAAGCTCAGAAAGCTCTGCATCGCCTATTCTATGGCCTTTTAGGCCGCAGGCTTCTATTAGAGCACCAGCGCTTTGGGATATGGGGTTTTTAAATACAGAGCCTGCATTGGGATATTGCAAAGGCTGCTTTTCTTTTCGCCAGGTTAAAACTTCTTTGCGATTTTTGTCTATGCTTTCTTTTTGCATTGGAACAAAATCAAATTCAGCAGAAACTATTATTTCCCCCATACCCTTAAATATGCTGCTTCTATAAGAAAATTCGCATTGCTCTTTTGTCCTCGTTATTATTTCACCGTTTGGCGTTATGGAGCTTACGGTTTTTATGCAATCTGAAATTTCTTGTTTATGAGCACCGGCATTCATATAGATAGCACCACCAATAGTGCCTGGAATGCCTTGAAGCTTTTCTATTCCGCCCAAGCCTTGGTTTGCTGCTTCTTGTATTAATGAATGCAAGCTTTTACCTGCCCCCCATTTGCCTAATTTTATTACTAAACCGCCATAGCCTTCATCGCTGAAAAGCACGTTGCTGCCGTGACCTAAAACAAAATACGGAATTTTGAATTTTTTGCGCCAAGCGAGCAAAGAGCAAAGTTCTTCCTCATTCTTAGGCTCGGCAAAAAAATTTGCGTTACCGCCAATTTTAAAACTGCAGTGTTTTTTTAATGATATATTTTTTTCAATTACTTTCGGAATGTGTTTTTTTAATAATTGTGTTATTTTAATTTTTAAATCGTTTGGTGTTTCATTGTTTTGTATTGTTGTTTCACGTAAGGGCTTGCCGCTACAATATGTTTGGGTACGCATTATATTATTGATTTCAATCGTTGACAATCCTCTTTGCGAAATTCGCTCTCTCCTCGCGGTTTCATTTGCTTCTATAACCCAAATTTCTTCCATTTTTTTTGCCAATTCGGGGATTTTATGTAAAACGGCGGCTTCTATGAATGGAGGCTTTATTTTTTCGATTTCATTTTGTAAAATGGGATAAACAAGGCTTTCTAGTAGCTGAAGTTTTTGCGGGTCGCTGAAAACAATTTGTGAAATATAAGGGCGGTTTATGCCAGATTCTGTTAATGCTTCGGTACCAAATGCTTCGGTGATTTTTTTTCGCAACTCTGCATTTTCGCTGTAAAGCGTGTGAGCTAGCGCATCTGCGTCTAATACCTCAAAGCCTGCTTCTCTAATAAAAGATGAAACAAGGGATTTGCCGGAGCCTATTAAACCTGTAATTGCAAACATTGGTGTAAAAAATAGCAAATTTGATTAATGGTTGGTCAATATTCTTATCATATCCTTGTAGTCTTGCTTTAGCGGAGGCTCAATATTGGGCATATACTTTCCTCGCAACATTTCTGTTAAGAGGTTTATCGAAATCAAATTTGCCTTGAGTAACCCAAGACACTGCAGTCACCAATTCCCAAAACTCGTTCCAACGATGCTCTGGCGTGCCATCAACAAAACCAGCATCGCTGTCTATATCTTCTTGAGAACCCATTTGTTTTTTTTTTACTGTGATTTTTCTCATGTATTAGGCATAAGATAGAAAATTAAATACTATTTCACCGCCATACGCACAACTAAATTAATGCACCAATATCCCCGCAAACTCACCTAAGTTCGGGCGTGGGTAAGCGAGCCTCCATTGGAGACTTGAACGCTAGCTCGCTTTTCTGACTTGGTTGTGCAATGGTCGAGTAGACGACTTTCAACTTTCTCCTTTTTGTGTTGCACAGGCTTTCCCATGTTGTTTAAAGTAGAAAATTGTGTCGTCCCTCACTGTCAGAGATTTGGGAATGGATTCGCTAGGGTTGGCTAAACATGCGGAAAATAGGAAAAGCACGTATTTCAAAATTAATTTTGTATATTTTATCCAATGAAAGAATATATTGCATATTCAGGCATGGCTTTTACCATAGAATGGTATTTTGACGCTATGGGCAACAGCGATATTTTAAGTTATTTTAATGAGCAAAGTGATGTTCAAAAACGCAAATTACTTATGTTATTCAAAAGAATAGGTGATTTCGGCAAAATAAACGACATAACGAAGTTTAGAAACGAAGGAGAATAGATATTTGGCGTTTTTTCATACAGGCAAAAAAATCATAGTAACTAATGCCTTTGTGAAAAAGTCTGACAAATTGCCGAAAAGCGAAAAGGATAAATCAGTAGCAAGAAAATTGGACTATGAACAACGAACAAATGGAGGTTCTTATTATGAAAAATAAGGCAATGTCAACATTTGACAGAGTTATGGCAGACCCAGAGCAAAAAGAGCTCTTTGATAAAGAGTATTCAAGTTTTTTGCTGTCTGAATTTTTATTGGAGGCGATCGAAAAACGAAAGATCCCCACTAAAAATTTGGCGAAAATCAACTCTTTATTAACGCCATTTGGCTACGAGTTGATAGCAAAAAGAACATTTGCTACTGCACTTTGACAAAAGCTCAATACAACTTTTGCGGTACGCTAATTTAGGCCAGGGGGAATCGCACCGTGCTATATTAAACGCACCAAAATCACTGGCGCACCTCAGTCCTTAACGCAGCGAACACTGAACAGATACGACTTATCGTTGTTGTTGTTGCTCACATCGCTGCTGTAGCTGTCCACGTACCGGAACCATGCGAGGCTGGCATCGTACTCCGTAGCAGACCACCAGTAGCCGTTGTAGCCGACACCGTTGAAGCTGCTGCCGCTGCCGAAGCCGCCCGGGAGGGCCGAAAAGCCGAAATCGTCAGTGCCATTACCACCGCTATTCCAACCGCTACTAGCCTTAAGTTTGGTTCCAGCATTCGACCCAACATGATTCGTCAACGCAGTCCACTCGGCACTTGTAGGCAAATGCCAGCCGGAAGGGCAAACGCTCATCGCCGCATTCCAATTGTAGAGACGGCCGTAAATATCGCAGTTCGATTCCAAATTATCATAACACACACTACCATCCGCATCGTAGTTCAAACTCTCAGCCAGCCAAGTCTGAGTACCGATCTTAACCCATTTGTAGATTTGGTTATCGCGAGAATCACAAAATTGCGTTGAAGGATCGTACTCTTCCCCGCCGCATTTGTCGTAAAGCGCCAAGCCAACGCAAAATTTATCTCCGGGATCGTACGCAACGCCGCCGCACATCGCCTTCGCCCATCTCGCGCCTTCTACGCCGCCGCATCTCATCACGAAATAAGCGCCGTCTTCTTCTACGCTGCAGCTTTGGCCGTCTTCGCCCTTGTCGCCTTTTGCTCCCGGGTCGCCGTCTTGGCCATTATTCAAATAGCCTACAGAAACGCCATCGCAGAAAATTTCGTAGTCGTTTTCAGCGCCCGACAGCTTTCTGATTTCGCAGCTCGCGCCATCAAGACCGTTTAGGCCGGCATCGCCATCAATGCCATCTGCGCCAGAGCAGGAAATTGTCTGAACCCCGATGGCCCCGATGAACAGGATTTTCAGAATAATGTATTTAGAAAAAGATTTTACTCTGCTCATGATTGTTTCTCCGTGTTAGGGGACCGCGCAACGCAATCGGGTGAAATTGATCTACCTATAATATACTAAAAAAATTCCCGAATGACACATAAAAAATGAAAAAACACCAAAAAAGCTCTTTTTTTTTACTTTTTGCATTTTTTCCGCATAAAACGGCATTTTGACATTGCGCCCAAAGCCTTTCACCCCCGTTGCAAATCAAAAGCCGGATGTCCCCTCATGATTTATTTTGAGAAAGCATTGAGTTTTAAGAAAGAAGGATTTTCTATATTGCATTTCATGCAAGGAATGTTCGTAGACAAGGTAAAGTCAGTAGGAAAAGCCGTAGGTGGAGCAGATGCGGCATAAAAAAATTTCATTTGCATTAAGCATGCTTTTTTCAATTGGATTGTTTGGCTGCCCTATGCTCATACCCTTAGAGTATAGAGGTAAACATCCTGAATTGTTTACAGAAGCAATTCATAGCTTGGCTGGAATAAGAGGCTACCATAGCCATGGCGATGCTTATGTAAGGATAGTAGAAGAAGATGAATATGGCAGAATTTTATTTTACTATGGTGAGGATGAATATGATAGTTATAGGCTGATTGCTCAGAAATCAGATGGTGCTTATGTTTATTATTATCCTGATTTTAACTTTATATCAAGGAGCATTGGTACTTCTTTCTCAGAACAAGATATTCCAGAACTTAAAGACAAAAATGACTGGAACAAGCCATTAGACGAGAGTAAATTTATTAAGCAAAAGATAGTCAGAATAAAGGCTGGGCATGGATTAAGCAAAAAAAATAAAGAAGAAATATTCAGAGAAACTACAGGCGGTAATGTTAAAAGGAGCTTTGACAGCTATTTAACTTCGGATAAATATGGCAAAAAATTGTTTGGTTTATGGTCAGGAGAATTACGTTTATTTGTAATAATAAACGCAGATGACTCATGCGATTTGGCAACATGCTTTATAAAATTCACAGACCACAACTATCAACAAGAGCTGAAAGAATTTAAAGAATTAAACAATTGGAACGAACCTTGGGCGACCCCCAAGTGATTTTTCTCATGTATTAGACATAAGATAGAAAAATCGTTTACTATCTTTTGCTCACAATGAAATTTTCCAGTGGCAATTCGCAAAAAGGCGGAGTTAAAGAGATGTTGATGGTATCGCTTCCAATGGTGATGTCTATGTCTTTTGATACCTTTTTGGTTTTTATAAATCGCCTGTTTTTGTCCAAGCTGGGGCCAGATTACATGAACGCTTCATTAATAGGCGGGCTTACGGAAATGGTAGTCATAATGTTTTTCAACGGAGTTATTAGCTATTCCACCGCAATGGTAGCACAAAACTTTGGTGCGCAAAAAATATCCAGATGCTCGCTTGTAACCGCTCAAGCACTTTTTATAGCCTTGTGCTGCTATCCTATTGCTCTCGCTCTGATACCGCCTGCGCATATATTTTTAAATTCTTTTAATGTTCCTGAACTGCAAAGCACTTTGCAAATTCAGTATTTTGACATTTTAGTTTATGGCTGCATAATCACAATGTTTCGCCATGCGCTTGCCTGCTTTTTCATAGGGCTTGGAAAAACCCGCATTGTAATGACAGCAACATTAACAGGCTTGATGGTAACCTTGGTCCTTAGCTATGGGTTCACATTCGGCAAATTAGGGCTTCCGGCACTTGATATAGTTGGTGCTCCCGTTGCCGTGATAATCGGAAATTTTACTGCGCTTTGTTTTTTGCTTGTAAAATTTTTCAGCAAGGAATACAGGGAAAATTATTCCACCCATAAATGCTGGCGTTTGAGTAAAAGAATTTTGTCAACGCTTATAAAAAAAGGCTTGCCATCTGGCTCGGAAATGTTTTTGAACATGCTCGCTTTTTTAACATTGATTCTCCTTTTTGATACGCAAGGATTGGTAGCTGCCACTGCAACAAGCATAATGTTCAATTGGGATTTAGTGGCCTTTGTGCCTTTGATAGGTTTAGAAGTTGGGGCAACCAGTTTGGTGGGGAAATATGTTGGAGCACGTGATTTTGCCTCTGCGAACCGTGTAACATATTCCGGAATAAAAATAGGCTTGGGCTATGCAGGCATTATAATTCTGCTATTTGTCGGCATACCGGAAATTTTGGTTAACGTTTTCACTCCGCATGAAATTATTCCAGAATGGGACGAAGCGAGAATTCTTGCCATAAATATGCTGCGTCTTGCTGCGATTTATGTGACTGTTGAAACTTTTATAGTAATTTACGCTGGTGCATTGCGAGGAGCCGGAGATACTATGGCTGTTCTGTTTATAGCGAGCGGTTTGCATTGGTTGCTGGTTGGCATTGTTTGGGTTTTCTTCAATATTTTTCAAGCCAACGTTTTGCAAACCTGGGGCTTTACGGTTCTCATATTCACAATCTGGCCGCTGTTTTTGTTCTTGCGCTGGAAAAACGGCAAATGGCGGCGTATGTGGGAAGTAAAATTTCTAAATTCACCAAACAATGTCTAAAACGCTCAAAGCCTTCTTCATATCCTCACTTGGCACGCTCTTCGCTTTTGTCATAGTGCTCTTTTTTACTATTCTTCTCCTGCTCATCGCAAGTGCAGGCTTTAAAAAAGCACCAACAGATTCGCCTGTGTTGAAAATCAACCTAAGCGGAGTAATAAACGAAAGAGAACACCACAGCCCTCTGTACCTAACGCTCTTTAATTTTGGAATAAAAACGCAAGGGTTAAACGATATTTTAGCCGCCATTAAAAATGCAAAAGAAGACGATAAGGTAAAAGGCATTTACTTAAACTTAGGGCTTGTGCAAACAGGCTTTGCCACCATGCAAGAAATCAGAAACGCTTTGATTGATTTTAAAAGCAGCGGAAAATTCATTGTTGCTTATGGTGAAATAATTTCGCAAAGAACCTATTATGCCGCATCTGTTGCAGATAAAATAATTCTGAACCCAGTTGGAATGCTCGATTTCAAAGGGCTGGGCGGAATACAGCAATATCACAAGGGCATTCTTGAAAAAATGGGAATTGAAATTCAGGCTTTCAAAATGGGAACTTATAAATCCTACATAGAGCCATATACTCAAGAAAAAATGAGCAGCTACGAAAGAGAACAAAGAAGCGTTTATTTAAGCCTTTTATGGAAAGAAATGCTGGGGACAATTTCCAAAAGCAGAGGAATATCAGCAGATTCCCTAAACCGCTATGCCGATGAATACCTGCTTTTCACCGCACCAGAAACCCTGGTTGAATACGGTTTAATAGACTCGCTTGCCTATAGAATGGACTTTGAAAAATCATTAAAGGAAATGGCAGGAATTAAAAAAGACAAAGATTTAAAATTCCTAAAAGTCTCCGATATGATAGACGACTACCCTGTTTCAAGCAAAAATAAAATTGCCATTCTCTACGCAGAAGGCGGCATTGTAAGCGACTCAGAAGAAGGCTTGTATTCCAGCTCTGTTATCACAGCCAAAGCCTATCTTAAAGAAATAAAAAACCTGCAAAAAGACAGCTCCGTTAAAGCCGTTGTTTTTAGGGTAAACTCAGGCGGCGGCTCGGCTTATGCGTCTGATCAAATTTGGCACGGAATAAGGGAGCTTTCAAAAACGAAACCTGTTGTTGCATCTTTCGGCTCTCACGCGGCGAGCGGCGGCTATTACATAGCCTGCGGCGCAAATAAAATCGTAAGCTCCCCCACTACCCTAACGGGCTCCATAGGAATTTTCGGGCTTTTTCCCAGCGGCAAAAAACTCGCAGATAAAATGGGAGCTTCTTACGATGGAATAGGAACAAATAAAAATACCCTAATGGGCGAAAGCGTTTTGAGTCTTCCCTTTTTGGGAGCAAAAATTCTGCCAGCCCGCCCTTTAACTGAAAGCGAACACGCAATATTGCAAGCTTATATTGAACGAGGCTACGACACATTCCTTGCGCGTTGCGCCGAAGGCAGAGGCATGAGCAAAGAAGCCATGGATTCCGTTTCTCAAGGCAGAGTTTGGCTTGGCCCCCATGCCGTTGAAAAAGGTCTCGCCGATACCCTCGGCGGAATTGAAACCGCTATAGAAATAGCAGCAAATTTAGCAAAGCTCGAAAACTACTCCATAGAAGAATACCCAAGAGTAAAAGCTCCTCTTGAAAGGTTCTTCGAAGAAACTCTCAAACAAGCAAAAGCAAGGTCAGCGGAATTTATTTTAGGCAAAGAAACCTACGAAACCAAACTGCTGCTAAAAGCTCTTTCAGAACACGACTACAGGCAAGCAATCAGCGGAGAATTATGAACCTAAAAAAAATTGAAGATGGTTTTCGGCTTATTTTAGAAGGCTTGGGAGAAAATCCCGATAGAGAAGGTTTGCGAAAAACGCCTGAGCGAGTGGCTAAAATGTATGCTGAGCTTTTGAGCGGACTTTCTTGCGAGGATAAAGAAGAAGATATTTTAGCTACGCAATTCACTGAAAAATCCGATGATATGATTTTGCTTAAAGACATTCCGGTTACCAGTTTTTGCGAGCATCATTTTTTGCCGTTTACCGGAGTAGCGCACGTGGCGTATATACCCAGCAATAACCGCGTGGTCGGACTTTCAAAGCTGGCGCGAACGGTTGACTTTTACGCTAGCCGCCCACAAATTCAAGAACGCCTAACCACACAAATAGCAGAGCTGATCCACCGCTCTCTTCAACCTCAAGGGGTTGGCGTTGTGCTGGAATGCACACACACCTGCACAACAATAAGAGGCGTAAAAAAAACAGGCTCCGTTATGTTCACAAGCAAACTAATAGGTGCTTTCAAAAGCAAAGCCACCACCAGAGCCGAATTTATGGCGTTAATAGGTAAACGTTAGGCGTTTTTTATAAACTACGCCCCTGCTACTACTTCCTTAACTACAAACACTCCGCTTCTGTCTTCGCGTGGATATGCTCGCATTCCTTCGCCGCCCTTGCCCTTATCGAAAACTTTCAAGAGCTTGCCATCTAGGGAATAAAAACGCAACTCCCAAGGCTCATTCGGAGCATTGAAATAACCGCTGTTCTTTTGAATTCGGTCTTTAAAGTTGCGGTCTAGCGAATCGTCTGTTGCCAGTTTCAAAGAAACTTCTTTAAGGCGCCAAGAAACAGTATTTCCGCCCATATCAAAGGACAAAAGCGCAGCGGCATCGTCTGGCTGCTTCATTGTGAATTTCCAGCTATAGTCTTGCCAATCAGTGCTCAAGTCCACCATTCTGCCGTTGGCATAAGGCACGTAATCTTTGCAATTCCTTTTTATGTTCACATTGAGCGTGCGAGGAGCATCGGCCTTTGCTTTCATTTCAAAGATATAAGATTCCCCTTCGAGCAAAGAAACTTCGTTGCAAAATTTCAGAGACCAGCTCTCTTTGCCAGGCTCAATAATTTCAAAATTAACTTCTTTCTTTTTTTCCACAGCATTAAGCTTTCCCTTTAAGCTTTCAACACGCCAAGCTTTTAAACCTTTGGAAAAGTTGCCGTTTTCGATTAAATTTTGGTTTTTTTTCATTTCGCACACTCCAAGGCTCTTAGCTCGGCAACTCTCTGCCTCGCTCTGTTTACCGCAGAATTAATTGCCGCTTGCTGCGAGTCGAAATAATAGCGGCGCGGACTCGAAAACGCAAAGAAATCGCTCTCCTGAGGGTCTCCGGCTATGGCTTCAACAACTGGGCGCGTTCCTTCTGCTTCGTGAAAAACAGGAGCCTGTGCCTCCAAGCCTCCTTGAGGTATAATAAGATAGTTGAGCCTGAACTTCCACTGGTAAATCAATTGCACATTTGCATTCCAAACCTTCACATAGTCGTTCCTGTCTGTACCGGAAATGCGCTTTAAATACTCCGTGCGCCCCTCTGCACTCGCCGTTATGCTGCTGGGATCTGGCAGGCCAACAATGCAGCGCGAGAGTGTATCAATGCGAAGCGTTGAATACTGAGGAGGCAACCCCTTTAACCTCACGCTAACCGATTTATTCGTGTTTTGCGCAAAACAAAGAGTTGCAGAAAAAAGAACCAAAATGAAAATTTTAATTTTTGCCATAAATGTAAATATACAAAATTACAATTCCCGCACCCGTTCAACGTAATTCCGCCCCACCGGAACCATTGTTTTCGCAGAATCGTTCAAAACCACCGAAAGTTTGCCTAAAGCGACTCTACGAATTTCGGTTATGCAACTAATGGCCACCAAATTTGCCCTGTGAACCCTCAAGAAAAGCTTTGGAGGCAACTGGCTTTCCAAGCTTGTCAATGGGGTATCTATTGTGTAGCGATTATTGTTTGCATAAACGATGGTATATTTTTCATCGCTTTCAAAGCGCACAATATCTTCAATATTTACCAATAAAGTACGGTCGCCTATTTTAATTTTAAGCTTTTGCAGGTATTTGGAATCGTCTTTGCCGTTTATTAAATCTTTCAATTTCTCATAGAGAGACTCATCGCCATTTTTTTTTGAGTTTTTCAGTATAAAAAGTTTTTCAACGGTTTGCAGCAGCCTCTCCTGCTCAATAGGTTTCAGCAGGTAATCAATGGCGTTTTTTTCAAAGGCTTTTATTGCGTATTCATCGAAAGC
>JAITFT010000105.1 GCA_031281155.1 Candidatus Fibrimonadaceae bacterium | reverse complement strand
TTCCGTTCCGCTTCCGTTGAACCTATTTATGTAACAATGTTCTGCCTTTCTCTTTTATTGCTGAAATGGGTCTACGACAGAAACACAACCAGGCACTGGCTTTTTATGGCACTAGTTTTAGCCTTTTTCGCCCAAACCCGCTCCGAAACCATATTTTGCTTATTAGCATTTATTGGCGTAGCATTTTATCGAATTTGTCTGAACCCCGATTCACAGGATTCAAGGATTATTAGGATTTTTCGCAATTTTAAACTCTCAGTTCTCAACTTTCAATTCTCAACTTTCCTCGCAACTCTCTCCTTCTTCTCCATCCCCGCTCTCTGCACTCTTTCTTTTATGAGAGATAGCGATTTACAGGGTGGAGAATTTGGTGCACGTGGGCATTTGCTCAGCAACATAATAACCAATTTCAAAGTAATGGCCTTGCCACACTCCAGCAACGATGGTACATTAGTATATCCCTTCTTACCCTACTTCACCTGGCTCGCCATATTCGGCTTAATCACATTAATTATCCTCACAATAAAAGAACACCGCTCCAAAACAACCACTCCCCACTCCCCACTCCCCACTCCCTATAAAAATATATGCCTCTTCCTCCTCCTCCTCTCCCCCCAATATCTAATTCTCTTTGATGGCGTTAGCGCAGATTTAACAATGATAATTCAATGGAGATTCGTTCTGATCATTCTCCCCCCAATGGCATTCTTAGGAGCGCTATTTATATGGCAAGCTATTACACTATTAAAAAATCAAGTAAATCCTAAAATCCTGTTAATCGGAGTTCTGACAATCATTCTAAGTACCTGCCTGGCTCAATACAAAACTTTTATCAAAGATATCCCAAATAAAAGTAACTTTGCCACAATAGAAGATTATGAACTTCATAAATGGATAAGGCAAGAGCCACCTAGAAGAATGTTATTTTTCTATTTGCGCACTTCTATAGGGCTTGCTCATGGACACTCAACGTATTCATATCTTACTCTTTTGAATTTAAATTCCGAAGATCTAAAAGAAATTCTAGAAGATTACAAAGGTGAGGTTTATTTTGTTAATGCAAGTTCTTGCGATATTATAATTGGAGTTCCTAAAATGCAAGCCCCTAATTCTCACAGACTATGCGATAGGACCATTCGTTATTTCAATACCCAAGAAGTTTTCAACAAAAAAATAATTGATCATTTTAACTATTTCAGTATTCACAAGATTCTGGGTTTTAATGATATAGATTCTCTTGGTTTGCTTAGGATTGTAAATAAAATTGAACCGACAGACAGTACCGTACAGTTGCTCTTTAAAATACCAAAAGAACACAATGAACCCTGGAAAGTACAAAGATTTATAAATGATTCTCTTGTGCTTGAAAGCGTGTATAAAAAAAACCATTACATCGATACATATAAACTTTCAAGCTTTGACAGAGACACTAACATTTGGAAATTAAATATTGTAGATACCATAACAGGCGAGCATATTCACAGCGATTTTTGGCAGTTGATAAAAACAGGCATTGATAATGAAAAAGAAAATTGAACAGCAAGCTATCTTTTGTCTTTTTTTTATTTTACTGGGCGTATTTGCTCGTGTCTTTTTATTTGCTCAAAATTTTGATTTAACACCAGATGACGCAAGTTTATCTGCGAGCATATGGCAAACGAATTTTTCAGATATTTTTGCGGGACTTTTGCCATTTAACCAAAACGCACCACTCGGCTTTTTATTATCAGTTAAAATACTAGCACATATTTTCGACAGTTCAGAGTTAATTTTAAGACTAATTCCCTTTATTGCCGGAGTTTTGCTTCTTCCTCTTGCATATAAATTTGCTGTTAAAGAATTTAATGAAAAATTTGCCTGCGTATTTTTATTTTTTATAGTTTGCTCCGATCCTTTACTATTTTATAGCATTCAATTTAAACAATACACTGTAGAAGCATTTATAGCCTTATTTTTAATTTACAAAAGAGAAAATTGTACAAGTTGGCGTTTTATTTTACTTGCCATTGTTTCAATTTTATTTAGCAGTACCGCACCATTAATCTTAGCAAGCATTTATATTACCCATATCATATTCGCACCAAAAATATGGCAGTCCATGCTTTTAAAGTTACTGGTATTAGCCTCTTTTTCAGGCTTTTACTACTTTTTATGGTTAAATCAATTAGGTGGCAAAAGTTTTATGCAAAATTTTTGGGGTGCTTTTTGGTTTCCAAATTTAAATTTTATTCAATTTATAGGCAGGCATTTTATAAACTTTACTCCGCACATAACCCAGCATGACCCCTTTGTATATTTATACGCTGCTCTAACAATAATTTTAACTTTATTTGGTTTTTATTTCCTACTAAAAGAAAATAAAAAACTAGGAGTTATTATATTATTAACATTATTTTTAGTTTTACTCCTTTATTTCTTAAAAATCTATCCACTTGGAATGCCTTTAGATCCAATTTTAAATCAGACAGAAAATTTTGCAATGGCTCAGGTAGTTGGCAGCCGTTTAATAGTTTATTTTATTCCCATAATTTCCATAGCAATTGCTTTTAGCTTATATAAAATTCTCAATGCTCTAAATTCTAAGTTTGTACTTTTTATTTTACTCGCTGTTCTTTCACTTTCTCCAAATATAAGCCGAATGCAAATGGGTCTTGGAATAGCGGAATATAGCACTTTACTGGAAAAAATAAAGCCCTATACAACGAGCGAAACTCCAATTTTAGTAAGTGCCTTTAACTCAGTACTTCATCTTTACTATCAAAGAAAAAATTTGCAAAATGATTATTTTTCAATGCATTACCACGTAGGACAAATCGTATATGTAAACCCAAGTCAAAGTACATCGGACGGATACCTTTTTTTTCCTCAAATAAATAATTTTCATGATTTGTTTTCTGCATTAAAATCTTTAGACGTAAATAGAGCTATTTTCTTATTTGCAAACTACGACCATTATCAAACGCAAGCTTTTAAATTTTTACCTGATTATTTGAAAGAAAACAACCATACATGGCTGATGATCCCCACAAAAAATGCCGCTGCAGTTATTGTAGATTTTTGATAAAAAACCTCAACCCCAACTTCCGCCTAGCCTCGGCTAAAGGCAAGAGCCGTTAACAACCAACTATCCCAAACACTTTTGTCAAGCTATTTTTAACAGATAAGCCTTCCTCACCTGTTATCTCACCAAGTTTTTTAACCAATCTTTCTTGCGAAACAGAGCGAACTTGAAAACAATCTGCTGACGAAAGTTTATCAAGCCCGTTCTTGATTGTCGGCTCAAGCTTAACCATCCAGGATGCAACAGCATAATGCTCTTTCCAATCAGTAATTGGAACTATAACCCTTAAAGGCAATTTTCCTAAATCATTTTCACTCACTATCAAGACTGGGCGAGTTTTCTTTATCTCTGCTCCCACGGTAGGATCTAAATTTGTAAGCCAAATTTCATTTTGCTTCATAAAAAATTTCCGCATCTAATTGAGTAAATTCCGTTAAACTTTTATCATTTTTATAATCCTTATATAAAAGTTCAGCAGCTTCTTTTAAAGATGCTTTCACGAAGGCATTTTCTTGCTTCTTAATATTAATAAGCCGCAAATCCGCAAGCCCCTGCAAAATGCTCATAACGCCGTCTTTCAGCACGCTAATAGTCAACACTTCCGGCTCTGCCGAATACGCAACTGTTGCTGAATCTTTTAACTGCATAAAAAAACTCCGTGTATCAATATAGAAAACTCACAAACCCAACTTCCGCCTAGCCTCGGCTTTATTCATAATGTCCTTTACAACAATTTATCTCTGCATTGCCATTCGTAATTCTATAAACAATTCTATTTGAATCATCAATTCGTCTAGACCACCAACCTGATAAACTTCCTTTTAACGGCTCAGGCTTGCCAATGCCAATGTATCCATTTCTCTCTATATCTTTTAATAACTCATTTATTCGCTTTAAAGTCTTCTTGTCTTGATTTTGCCAGTAACAATAATCGTTCCATGCTTTGGAACTAAAATGTAAATTCATTATTTCTCCATAGCCAGTAATTCACCCATAGTTTTTACTACGAATTCTCCTTCATCCATTTTTTTACCATTTTTTACCAATTCTCTCAAATTGGCTTCACTATAAAAAGGATCATTCTCCTCGCCTTCAGGCACAGGAACGCCACAACGAGAAACTTGCCTCTTAATATTAATAAGCCGCAAATCCGCAAGCCCCTGCAAAATGCTCATAACGCCGTCTTTCAACACGCTAATAGTCAACACCTCCGGCTCTGCCGAATACGCAACTGTTGCTGAATCTTTTAACTGCATAAAAAACCTCCGTGTATCAATATAGAAAACCCACAACCCCAACTCCCGCCTAGCCTCGGCTAAAGACAACCCGCTTTTATATCACTTGCATCAATTTAAACCGCCACTACAAAAAAGTTATTCATCCCAAACTGAAAATACCTGTGCTTCATTTCTCTAAAGCCAGCCTCGGCAAAAATTTCCGCTAAATCCTTTTTATTAAAATACCGCTTATGATCTTTAATTTCTGCCTCGCTTACAACTCCAAGTTTATAGCTCAAAAATTCTAAAACCGGCTTAGCCGCTTTGCTCGGCACCGTGCCCACCAAAACGCCGCCCTTTTTAAGCACTCTGTGAATTTCTTTTAAAATATCAAGCGGCCTTTCCAAATGCTCCAAAACAGCCATTAGGCTAACAACATCAAAAGAACCATCTTCAAAAGGGAGTTTATTATCCAAAGTCGCAGTTATTGTTTTTAACTTAGCGCTTTCCAAGCTCGGAGCTTTAAAATCTATTCCTACTCCGCTTGCAATATACGGCTCAACCGACTTCAAAAACTTTGCTTCCCAACCACAGCCCACATCCAAAAGCTTGCATTCCGGAAACCGCCTAAGAATCGGCAAAACCTTAGCAATGCGCATTTTACGTAAAATTGGCTCTAAAAAAGGCTCTTTCATATTAACACGCTGATAATATAGAAAACCTCACGGCCATGGATGCCTGGGGTAACGTCCTCTTAGCTCTTTGCGAATTTCCGGATATGTATTCTGCCAAAAATCACTTAAATTCCATGTCTTTTGAACAGTGCGCCAGTTTGGAGCTAAAATATTATAGCGAATGCGCAAGCGGCCCTCGGCAATAAAATGCTCGCCTTGCATTCCAATAAAATCACCAATCCTAGCTGAAAGCTCCGGCACTCCATCTGCATTGTAATGGTATTTCGCAATTTTCCCGTTTGAAAGTTTTAATGAATTTGGAAAATTTTTATGCAACCATTCCAGCCAATAAGAGCCAAAATAATCCTCAATAATTTTTCTATAACGTTCTTCGCTTAAATCTCTTAGCAAAAAAACTCCTGCGCAAAATTCATCTATAATCAAAGAAAAATCATCTTCGTCAAATTTTGGGAAATTATGCTCCGGGAAAAATTGTGCGGCAAACTTCATTTTTGAGAGCAATGCTAAATTCGCCTCTGTTAGCCATTGACTGCTAAAATCCTGTTTTTCCATCAGAATTTTCCATGCTGTTGCCGTTTCATTTTCAAGCTTTTTTCTTTCTTCCGTTGAACATTCCTCTTTGCCAAAATTTGTAACACGCATTGCTATAAATTGCTTTTGGCTCTCCTTCCATTGCAACTCTAAATGCGACTGGCCGCTATGCAAATACTTTTCAGGAACAGGAGCGTAGAGGCTTGCCGTTGTTTTTTGCAATTTGCTGTTTTCGCTTCGCATCAAACCCAAAACCAAAATAGCTTTTTCCTTAGCTTCGCAAAAAACAGAAATCCCATCTTTAGTTTTATAAGACTGCTCCCCATCGCTCTTAAAGGCCAAAGCATTGGGAAAAGCAGAAAGCAAAAACTCCAAACTGCTCTCTGTTCTCCACTCCCTATTCCCCGCATAGCGAAGCAACTGCTCAAAGTGCAATTTATCCTCTCTTTGCCATTTTCCTTTGCCTTCTAAAAAATCTTCTGCCAAGTGAAATATATTTCCGCTTTTGTTTTCGCTTTCTAAAATTACCGCCATTGCTAAAATTATTTTTGATAAGTCTTTTTGTAAAACTAATGCTACAGCAAGCTCTAAGGATTGAACAGGGGCAAATAAAGCTTTTTTGCCTAGCTCAGTTATTTTATTTTGCTTTATTAAACTTAAATTTTCCAATTCTTGCAAAGCGGCTCTCTCTTTTTGCTCGGGAATTTTGTTAAGCAAAGAAATGTTTATTTCCAAATTAATTTTCTGCAGCAAAAATCTTGCAATATTTATGCGTTCAATTTCGGGTTTTATTGCTTGTGCAAAATTTGATTCCTCGCGTTCGCTCCACAAGCGAATGCACAAACCCTTTTGTGTGCGACCAGCACGGCCTGTTCGCTGCACAGCGTTTTGCATTGCTATGCGTTGCATTCTGAGCGTTCTTAAACCTGTCGCATTATCGTCGAAAGCCATTTTTTCAAAACCGGAATCTATAACCGCTTTGACATTTGGAATTGTAAGCGAGGTTTCGGCTATATTTGTTGTGAAAATTATTCTTGTGTCATCGCTTTTGTAAAAAATCTTTTCTTGTTCTTCCCTTAGTTGCCCGCCAAAAAGCGAAAAAAGTTCGGGTGATTTTTTGCCAAGGCTTTGAGCTATTCGCTCTCTGCATTGAGAAATTTCCGCTTTGCCTGGTAAAAAAACTAAAGTTGTTCCGCCAATTTCATTATACAAAATACTCTTAACAGCCCGCTCAACCTGCGCAGCAAGCGGCTCGCCGGCCTTTATCTCTTGATGAATAATTTCCACAGGAAATCCAGGGTTTTCAATCTTCAAGCATTTAACGCCCAAATAATTCTCCAAGCTTTCTCTCTCCAATTCCGCAGAAAGCACCGCTACTCTTTGCTCCTTCGCCAAAGCCATGCTCAAAAGCAAATCCATTTCCTGCCGCCGCTCATGAAACTCATCGAAAATTAGCCAATCATATCCACTCCCTACTCCCCACTCCCTACTCCCCAAATTTTCCGCTAAAAAACTCCCGTAAGTCTGAAATAAAATTCTTGTACCTTGACTTAGCTTGCTTTCAAATCTAAACTTATACCCAACAGTTTTACCTACGGGCTCGTTGTACCAAGTTGCTAAATATTTTGCCAACTCCCTAGCTGCCAGTTGGCGTGGTTGCAGAACTGTGATTTTTTTATTTTCGCCTGCCAAAAGCCAAGGCAGGAAGGAGGATTTTCCTGTGCCGGTTGGAGCGGTTAGGAGCAGGTGTTTTTGTTCGCTTATTCGCCGCTCAATCTCGCCTTTTGATTTGGCTAGAGGCGTTTCCTGTTGCCTTTGAACATTGCCCACAAGAAACCGCCGTGTTCGGCATTTGCCATAATGGTTGAGGCATTGCTATCGGTGCTTAGGGCAAGCGCAGCTATAAGAGCGGCCTGCTCTTCTTCTTCTGAGGAAGAAATATTTTCCAAAACCTCTTGCATTTTGCCTTCGGAATTCAAGTGCATTCCAGTCCATTTGAGATTCAAAAAATCCGAATGCTTTAACACGCCGCGCAAAAATGGAATGGTGGTGCTTATGCCTTCTACGCGGAAATTTGAAAGAGCAGATTCCATGCTTGAAATAGCCTTTTCTCTTGTGCCGGAATAAACCATTATTTTTGCCAAAACAGATTCGTAATTTGGGGAAATCATATCGCCGGAAACAAAGGGGCTTTGAACTACAACGCCTTCGCCATATGGAAGGAACATGCGTTCTATTTTGCCGGGAGATGGAGAGAAGTGATCGTACACATCTACTGCCTCAACATTCACTGCTACAACAGCACCTTCGCTTCTAATGCTGTCTTCGCTCAAATTCAATAATTCACCAGAATGCAGCCTTATTTGCTCGCGCAGAATATCAACGCCCGTAAGCAAGCTTGTAACGCCGTGGAAATGCTGAATATTTTCCTTGACATCTAAAAGATAAACATCGTTTTCCGACACAAAAAATTCTGCATTTGCCTGGCCAACTATGCCAAGCTCTTCTACCAAGGCCGGAAGCATGGACATTATTTTGCCGCGATTTTCTTTTGAGAGATATGGGCTTGGGCTTTCCACCAAAAACTTGCGAAAGCGGAATTGAGCCGAGCCTTCCAGTTCTGGAAAAATTATGTATTTGCCGTTTTTATCGCGCAGAATTGGAAAAGATATTATGTGTGGCTGACTTAAAGTTTTTTCCAGATAAAGGCTTTTTTCATAACCAAAACGTTCGCATTGATTTAAAACGCTATTTATGGCCGTTTGCAACTCGGCCGCACTTTTCGCCTCTCTAATGCATCTGCCGCTAGCTGCCGCCGCCGCTTTCACCATTAGCGGGTAGCCTATATTCTTTGCTTCTTCTGCCAGTTTTGCCGGGTCATCGAAAACTGCGCTGTGCGGCAAAACCGCTATGCCTGTTTTTATGGCAATTTCATTGAGAAGCTTTTTTTCTTCGCCGGTGCTGCGCCCCTTTGTTAAACCTGTTGAGGTTATAAACGCTATGCCCTGTTCGGATAACTTTTTGTTTAACTCTGCGCTTGACGCTAAAAAACCATAGCCTGGGTGAACGGCATCTGCCTTGCATTCAATGGCGGCCTTTACAACCTGTTCTACATCAAGGTATGGAGAATGTTTTTTTTCCGTGCTAATAACAAAAGCCCGGTTTGCCTCACGCACTCCTACCTGATTAAAATCTCCTTCTTCGCAAAGTGCAATGGCCTCTGCGCCAAGTCCTTTTATGGCTCGCACACAAGCCGCTTGTATAAGCCCTCTATTAGCAACTAAAACTCTTTTGTACATAGTTTTTATAATGTAGAAATTACTCAGTACATTGAAACTGCTATCTTCCTTATTTGTTTGCCATGCTTCTCAATATACACGCCTGGGGCAGTGGGCTTTGTGGTGCCAAGCGGAGTGCCTTTTAGGTCGTAGTAGAGCGGAGGGGCAGAGGGATCGCGCCCGTACGACAGCAGGATGTGCGTGCTTCCCGCACTGCTGCTGCTTGGTGTTTCTGCGTTTGAGCTACTGCTCGGCGGGCTGCTGCTGGAGCTTAATGCCCTTGAAGAGCTTGAAGGGGTAGCAGAACTGGAGCTGGATTGCCTTGAGGAGCTTGACGGCGCAACGGAACTGGAGCTGGGCCTTGAGGAGCTTGACGGTGCAACGGAACTGGAGCTAGGCGGTCTGCTGCTGGAGCTGGATTGCCTCGAGGAGCTGGACATTATGCCGGAAGTGCCTCCTGTTTCCAGTAGATCGTATAGATAGACTTCTAGATTGGTATATGTTCCTGCTAGGCTTGTTGAGTTGCTGACGGAAGGATCGTTTAGGGGCAAGCCATTGGCGATTTTCCAATAGTCGGGAATTCCGCCGCCATCGGTATCTATGGGAACATCGCTTGGATTGAAAGTGTAGGTATCCCAACCGCCAACATCTCTTTGCGAATCAATCATGCCAGCTCTGGTGCCAGCGCCGCCCGATGCGCGTACCGGTGCCAAGCCATTTCGGACTTCGTTTACAACTCTTATATCGGTAGCGTCGCGCCTAAAACTAGCTCCGGCACGGGCAAGCACCAGCTCGTAGGCTTCCTGCGCAGTGTGCGTTGTGATATCGCCTTTTTCAAATTCAAAATTTGACCGCAATTCGCTCTTATTTTTTGACGATGGATTTGGGTGAATGCCTACCCAGTTGTCGTTGTTAACCGCTGTGTTTGGCGTTCCGTTTGCGTTCAGCATGTAGTTTCCGGCGACATAAAAGGTTCCCCACACGCCCGCCGCCTGTGAATTGTTGCCGTTATCGGCGTTTGGCTGGAAGATGCGCGCGGAATTGGCTGATTGCGGCCCTGGTTTGTAATAATTGTTTACCATATTATAGCGCCCGCCCTCGCCTGCATAGCCGCTGTTGGCGCCCCAGTTGTAGATGACGTTATTGCGGAAATCAACCAATTCTTCACTCGCCCTGTTTGAGTAGCGAGCACCGTTAAAGCGCGGGTTGCGGCTGTCGTGATGCGCTATGAGGTTGTGGTGGAACGAGGCACGCCGCCCGCCCCATATACCGAGATACCCGTGATTCCCCTTTTCGTGCACAGATGTGCGCAAACTCTCGCTGAGTACGCTCCATTGCAGAGTGAAGTTTTCGTTATCGTAGAACGAGGCGCATTCGTCTGTGCCCCAGCTCATGCTGGAGTGATCGATGATGATATCGCGCTGGTTGCGCCCCCAAATAGCGTCGTCTTCAATATCGTTCAAATCGCCCATGCGGAACCGCATATAGCGAATGATAACGTTATTGGCACCTACATAAACCGTATTGCCGGAAATTACTATGCCATCGCCCGGAGCGCTATGCCCCGCAATGGTCAGATTGTCGTTGCTGATGCGAAGTCTGGCGGCAAGTTTTATCTCCCCCGCAACTTGGAACATGATGGTACGCGCCCCTGTTTGATTGACTGCCCATCGAAGGCTGCCCACTGGCGGATTTGATGCTGCATCATTAAGATTGGTTACATAAAGCACCCGCCCGCCGCGCCCACCGGTTGTATATGCGCCGAAGCCTTCGGCTCCAGGGAAGGCTTTTAATACTTGTAAATTAGGATCGGCTCTCCAATCTTTGGAATTTGCCTGGCTAATGAAAGTTGCCAGGATTAAGAAAGAAAGGAAGAGGGATTTCACAGCCTATTTCACCACCACCATTTTTACTTGTTTGCCTTGTTTTTCTATGTAAACTCCGGGAGCAGTGGGTTTTGTGATACCGAGCGGTTGGCCTTTTAAATCGTAGTACGTTGGGGTGTGTTGAATACGCCCGTATGAATCAAAGGCATGAATTGAAGTAATATCGGTTGAACTGCTGCTTGGTGTTACTGAGCTACTGCTTGGAACTTCCACTGAACTGCTGCTGGGCGTATCTGCGCTGGAACTGCTACTTGGAACTGTTGCCGAACTACTGCTTGGAGCGGCGGAAACAGATACGTTGCCGCATAGCGCTGTCATGCCGGCGCAAGCGGAGCCAGTACCGGTGGCGTTGCCTCTGCTAACGTTAACAGCAAGGGTTCCTGCTGCTGTTGGAATGCGGCCAGTAGGTGTCCATGTGAGGTTGTTGGTAACGGTAGTGCCGTTGCAACGCACTGTAGGAGCAGTGATTGCAGTGCCTACTGTTCCGGTTGCAACCAAGCCTGTGCAGGTAAAGGAATTTGCGCTGCTTGAGCTTGGCGCCACAGAGCTGCTGCTTGTAGCGGCGGCTATGGCAATGTTGTTGCTAGTGCCGGAAACGTTGTTGGGGTTGGCATTGGTGCCGCAATTTGCGGTTACCGTAATGCCGGTGTAGTTTCCTGCGGCGGCTACAGTAGTGCCATTAAAGGGTGCTCTAGGAGCTCCGCTCCAAGCTGGAGTGCCTACTGTTGGGGCATTGCCAGTGTTGCTGCATCTTAAATAGCCTCTTTGGGTAGCGGCATTAACATTGGTTCCGGCAACTAGGCCGGCTGGCAAGGTGCAGGTAATTGTTGGCGGTGCCACAGAGCTACTGCTTGGCGGGCTGCTGCTGGAGCTTGGTGCTACCGAACTGCTGCTTGGCGTTGCGCTGCTTGAGCTTGGCGCTATAGAGCTGCTGCTTTGATTGTTGCCGCCGACTACTGTAACGTTGAGTGTTGGCGGCGGGAAATCCATATCGCTTGCAATGTAGTACCCTGGGTGAGGGGGTTGGTTATACGATGAGTTTTGCCATGCTACAGCAACTCGGTAAACAGGATCGTGCATTAATGTGACCAACCTGTGGGTGGTCGGCATTGTGCTGGTGTAGATGCGCAGGGCGGAGTTTCCATACGCCCATATCACCTCTTCGCGCCAGTCGCCAAAGATGTCGGCGGTGAGGATGGGGGTGCTTTTGGTGCCGTTGGCTGAACTTGCGCCGGTAGCGGTTAGAAGCCGCTGCCCGCTGTTATTGGCTATGCTCCACTTTGTTATCTGATTATTATCGAGAAGCTGGCGCGACAGATCGCCATCCCACCAAATAACGAAGTTGCATACGCCGGCGTTGTTTCCATTATGCGGAAGCGTGGTACTCACCCTTGTTCCGCTTGTGTTGTAGAGCCCCATGCCGCCTGATCCCCAAAAATGAAATCCGGGTCTTGCCGCATCGAGCTGCGCGGCGGCTCCGCGGCCGACGTCGTTGCTGTTATTTGCGGTAAAAAGCACTTGCCCGTTATTTGCGTGCCGTAAAGAAACCCCAATATTGCCGGTTTCGTGCGGCATGAAAATTTGTGGGTATGGGTTTCCCTTTATCATGTGGGCAACGTGAAGGGCATCGCCGTGCCCGTACCCCATTGTGTGCCTTCCCGTGCCATCGGGCCCAATGACCGCCGAGCCAGTGATTATTGAGTGCCTTCCGCTATTATCAACATCTGCCACGCTTAATGAGTGATTGCCTTGGCCTGAATATGCACCGTTGCCAGATGTATTGGAGTCGAAGGTCCAGCGCCGCGTTAATTGCCCGTTGCGCCAGTCCCACGCAGCAAAAGTCATGCGTTCGTAGTAACCTCGCTGATACACTACGCTTGGCCGTTCGCCATCGAGATACGCAACAACGGCGTTAAAGCGATTTACGCGGTTGCCTCCGTTATCTCGCCCTGCTCCTCCCCAACTGCTTACCGTACCCGCTACAGGCCAGTACTCAGCTGTTGCAAGCTCTCTCCCGGTTGCCCCGTCAAAAACGGTTAGATATTCGGGGCCGGTGACAATGTGCCCGTTGGAATTTCTGTAGATAGCGCTATGATTAGCTGTTGCCGCCGGGCCCATGCTGATAAAATTCCCTGTGCCGTCTCTTGTTCCTGGCGCAGTTTTCATTATTACCTCGGCCTTGCCGCAACCATCGAAATCGTAAACCATAAACTGTGTATAATGAGCGCCGGCTCTGATATTCGGGCCAAGATCTATTCGCCATAAACGCTGGCTAGTGAGTGTATAAGCATCTATAATAACGTTATCGGTAATGCCGTTGTTCGCATTATCCTGCGAATTTGACGGATCCCATTTTAGCACAATATCGTAAACTCCGTTGCCGGTGAGGTCGCCTACGCTACCATCGTTTGGGGAGTAAGTGCCACCATGCTGACCGGTTGGCGGCCTTATGAGGTCAATTTGAATATATCCGGCGGTTGGGTTGCTCGCGTTGCTTGCGTTCGGCCCATCCACATTGTTTATTATTATGGCAGGATCGCTTGCCGGCCGTTCAACGCCGCCTACCACCGCCCGCACTGTGTAGGTGCTAACCCCACTTTGTTGCGGAGTATTGGCATCGGTATAGATGGTTGCCCCGGTAATGGGCGTGCTATTGAGCCTTGTTGACCCTCGGTACACGTTGAACCCTGTGTTATATGGCTCATTTGCGAGAAGTCGCCACGATAGGTAATACCCTTGCCCAGACCGCACTGCAATTAACCCGCGGTTAAGATTTTCCACCTGCATAGGCCCCGCAACAGATTGCGAAAGGAAAGTGCAGACCAAAATAACCGCCATAGCGATTATTGACACTTTTGAAGTTTTTTCAGCGCTCATAGTAACAATAATATACATTAAATTTTCAGAAAAAGGCAAAAAAAAATGACGATATTCCAAAAAACGGCGTTTACCGCCTATTTTACTACTTATTTGCTATCTAATTTGCACATTATCTATAGCAGCCGGCGGTTGAGTACCCACAGAATCATCATTTATCCAACGAAATAGTAACCAGTAAGTATTTCCGCTATAAGTTGAAGCAGGTAAAGATATATTTTCTCTAACCCAAGAAGAAGAGCCTCTATAAGAAGAAGCCCCTACACGACTAGAGGCTGGCGGAGCAGAAGCGGTTATGGACCCGCCTACCATTGGCACCAAGTACACAGTCATGTGATCAAAACCGCTTTCTCCTGCTCCTTTCCAATCAAAGGAAAGCGTGAAATTTTCAGTAGAAGAAGGAAAAATAACTACATGGAAAAAATTGGATGCGCTGGTAGTGATAATATTGTAATTATTTCTCGAGCCGTTGTCTGTTATATATGCTGACCTTGAACCGGAGCTAAAAGTAGCCGTGCCTATCATCCAGTAATTTGCAAGATTAGGATTGCTAATCACTGACCATCTATCAACAGCATCTGCGCTTTCAAAATTTTCAAAAAGTATGTAAGGTTTCTCTTCCACAATTCCATTATTGCATGTTTCTGTTAATGGATTATATACCACGCCGTTGCATATTGCTTTTTCTAAAACCGTTGAACCGGAACAGTAATGAGTTGCCGGATCGTACCAGTATGTACCGCATCTTTCCTGCAAAATACCTCCTGAGCACCGATGAGTTGATGGGTTAAATATAATGCCATTGCATTTTTCGTAAACGGTTGTGCCAGAGCAGAAGTGAGTTTCTTCGTTGTATGTTGTACTGCCGCATCTAGGGACTAAAACGCCAGCTGAGCACCCGTGCGTTGCCGGATTATATTCCACGCCACTGCATTTTTCGTAAACAGTTGTGCCAGAGCAGAAGTGAGTTGCAGGATTATATGTGAGAGTGTTGCATCTCGGATAAACTATTCCGCTATGACAAAAATGCGTTACAGGATTAAAGTCAACTGTACCGCATCTTTGCGTGGCATCTGCAACGCAACGAATGGAAAAATAATCTACGGCTGAAGCATTGCTATTGACTTGAAAATTGTTAGGAGACCGCTGCGTAAACGTAAAATAATTATTTCCGCTGCTTGTCCAATAAAGGCCTTCATCACCTCTTGCTTTCCAACCCAAGGGCGGATAAAGCGAGTTTTGATTATAGTTCCCAGCATAAATGCGATTTAGACTGCTTGTTGTTCTCCATGCCGCTTCGGTTGGTATATGCCAACCTTCTGGGCATAAACCCCTGGGAGAATTTCCGTCTATAGCTGTTGTATGGCTGTAAACTCTGCCAAAGCCATTATCACAAGTGGGCAAGTCTGCTCCCGCTGTTCCTAGAACTTCCCCTGTTCCGTAGCACCAGCCAAGCGTGTTGTTTCTTGAATAGTTCAAGTTTTCAGTCATCCAAACTCTTGTGCCAAAAATTCCAAAAGAATATTTTTTACCATCTCTGGGATCGGTAAACACATTGCCTTCAAATTCGCCGGAGCCAGAGCCAGAGCTGGGCGGCGATGTAATTGAGCTGGAGCTGGGCGGCGATGTAACTGAGCTGGAGCTGGATTGTGACGTAACCGAACTAGAGCTAGATAAATCAGAGCCAGATAAGCTAGAGCTAGATACGTCGGCTTCTTCGGAGCTGGAGCTATTGCCATCGGCTACAGAAGAACTGGAGTCATCTGATGAATCGCTGCTTTGATTTGGATCTTTCGTGCCCGACGATGAGGATGTTTCTTCTAATGAGCTGGAACTTACAACTTGAGTAGGAATTTGAAAAGAAGGCGGGCAAACATTGCTTTGCAAACTGCCTTGCGGACAAGCGACGAAAGGGCCTGGAAGGCAAATTTGCTGTTCCACAAATACGCAAAAGGCAAATCCCGACGAAATCGAAGAGGAAGAGTTCCCGCCTGGTTCCTCGCCTGAGCTGGAGCAAGAAGAAATGAATACCATGGCTAGTAAAGCCATAAAAGCGAACTTGTACCGAAAGCTATACATGCTGACCTCTGTTTAAACAAACTCTAAGCGATAATATAGAAAACAAGATTTTATACAAGATCACGTAAAGTGGAATTTAGAGATTCCGTAGCGTTTGTAAATTCTTCTGCGTTTAATTCTATTCTTTTAGCCTTGCTCCACAGGGCATCTAGCGAGATTTCTTCTCGGCGTTCAGCTTCGAAGAGGTGAACCATTATATCGCCGGCATCTAGAACTGCCCAGCGGGTTAGCTCTTTGTATTCAATGCTGGCCGGTTCGCCGCCTGCGGTTTTGTAGGCTTTTTGCAATTCGCCTAAAATGGCTTGCATTTGGGCACTGCTTTCGCAGGTTCCAACCAAAAACCAATCTACAACGCTTGAAAGACCGCGCAAATCCAAAAGCTCAACGCCTTCTGTGCGAAGCTCAAATAAAATTTGAGCTCCAATATTTACGCTTGGTGGAAAATCTTTTTTCATGCCGACCTCACATATACCTTAATTGAATCTCTTAGCGATGTGAAAACTTTTTGCAGCTCTTCTTCGTCTTCTTCCAAAAGCGTTATGCGGAAGCCCAGAAGTTCCGAGCAGAAACTGCTGATTGGAACAACGCAAATTCCTGTTGCTCCTAAAAGGTAATAAACAAAGCGGTAATCGGGGCTAACGCCCTTGCACCACTCCTCTACTTTTTTGCGGATTATCGGGTTTTCTATGTGCAATGTTTGCTTGTTGTTCAAAACACCGTCTTTGAAAATTATGGAATTATAAAAAGCGCCATAAGTAGGATTAAACATTAACTCCGGCACCTCGCCCAGAATATTATTTATCATTGCGCTCCGCTTGCCTATTCTTTCGTTAAGCTCAAGCCTGTGTGCCTCAAAGCGCGGATCTCCGTATATAAGAGGCAAGGCTAGCTGAGGCAAGGTTGTGGAGCAAACTTCTATCATTTTAGCGTTATCCAAGGCTTCGCAAAAAGCGGCAAAAGAAGAGTCTTTGTCTCTGTTGTAGTATTCCATCCAGCCGCAACGCGAGCCAGGCCAGGGAACATCTTTGGAAAGCCCTTTCATCGCAAGGCCGGGAACATCTTCAATGTATTCCGCCAAAGAATATGATTCTACGCCGTTGTAAACAATTTTGTTGTAAACTTCATCTGATATGATAAACAGCCTGTACCTGCGCGCTATATCTATTATTTTCTTTAAATGCTCAAGAGGCCACACCATTCCTGTGGGATTATCGGGATTTATTATTAAAATGCCAACTATATTTTGATTGTACTTTATTTTGTTTTCCAATTCTTCCAAGTCTGGATACCAGTGATTTGCTGGGTCTAGCCTGTATGTGATAGGGTCTGAATGTGCGTGAGCTGCTTCGGCGGAACTATGCGTGCTGTAAGCAGGCGAAGGCCCTATAACGCGGCTGTTTGCATCTAAAAGTTTGTAGGCGGTAGCGATGGCATCGCCCAAGCCATTGAAAAACAAAATATCTTCGGGGCCTATTTGCGCTCCGCCCAAAGCGTTGTTTTTTTCGCACAGAAATTCCCTCGTTGCCAAAATGCCCTTTGAGGGGCAATAGCCATAAGACTTGTTTTCCTGTGCCAAATTAGATATTATACCTTTAATCCAGCTTGGAAGCTGGCATTTTTTCTCTATTGGGTCGCCTATATTTTCCCAATGAATATTAAGGCCAAGGGCTTTAAGCTGGTTCGCTTTTTTGACAATTTCGCGAATTTCATACTTAAACTCTTTTGAGCCATCTGACAAAAGTTTTCTACGCATGGGGGTAATGTAGAAATCGAGAGCCTGGAGGACAAGCTCATTTCTCCCCCGCGAGGAAATACTTTTTTATTTTTCTACATTACCTTCCAAGGAAGATATCCCCCAGCTGGAGGCTCTTAGATGGATAAAAAGAAAAACAGTGTTCTAATTGTAGATGACGAAAACTTGAACATTATGGCACTCACCCATATTCTAAGTGCCGAGTACACTATTTATGCGGCAAAAGACGGGCAGGCCGCCATTAACGCAGCAGAAAAACATTTACCCGATGTTATTCTATTAGATATCGTTATGCCCGATATGAGCGGTTATGAAGTGGTTAATTTGCTGAAGAAAAACAACAGAACGCAAAGCATTCCAGTTATCTTTATTTCAAAGCTCGGCGATATCGGCGATGAAGAAAAAGGTCTAGCGGTAGGAGCAACAGACTACATCACCAAGCCATTTAGCGCCACACTCGTTAAACTCAGAGTCTTAAATCAAATAAAGTTGATAGAGCGGCTTCGCTCAACGGAGAAAGCCAGCAAGGCCAAGTCAACCTTTCTAGCCAATATGAGCCACGAAATTCGCACGCCAATGAATGCAATCTGGGGCATAACCGAAATCCTAATGCAAAATGAAAAGCTCCCTAAAGAAACAAAGGAAGGCTTAGGCAAAATACACAATTCTTGCGACTTGCTTCTCGGTATCATCAACGATATACTAGATTTCTCCAAAGTCGAGGCGGGTAAGCTGGATGTAATGCCTGCGCAATATAACGTTGCCAGCCTTATTAACGATTCTATACATCTAAACAAAATAAAAATTGGCGACAAACCCATTGAATTTGAAGTTCAAATTGATGAAAATACCCCAGCGAAACTGATTGGAGATGAATATCGCATTAAACAGGTTTTGAACAACCTGCTCTCAAATGCTTTCAAATATACAGATGCCGGCAAAGTTACGCTGTCAGTTGCTTCCAAGCCTAGCAAGGAAGGTATAATGCTTGTTTTAGGCGTGCAAGACACTGGCTATGGCATGACACAAGAACAAGTGAGCAAGCTGTTCGATGAATACTCCCGCTTTAGCGTTGGCTCTATCGAAGGCACAGGCCTTGGCCTAGCTATTACAAAACGCTTGGTAAAGCTTATGGAGGCGGCAATTCATGTGGAAAGCGAGCCAGGCAAAGGTTCGCAGTTTACCGTGCTGCTTCCGCAAGGCATGGTAGATGGCGATATACTGGGCAAGGAGTTAGTGGAAAATCTGCGGCAATTCCGCTCGTACTATGTAGGCAACGAAAAAAAGCCCAAAATTATACGCGAGCCCATGTCTTGCGGAAGTGTTTTGATCGTTGACGATGTGGAAATGAACCTGTTTGTTGCCGAAGGGCTTATGAAGCCTTATGGGTTGCAAATTGATACCGCCATGAGCGGCTTTGAAACCATTGATAAAGTCAAAAGCGGCAAAGTTTACGACGTTATATTTATGGACCACATGATGCCAGAATTAGACGGCATAGAAACAACAAGGCAACTGCGCGATTTAGGATATACGGCTCCCATTGTTGCGCTAACGGCCAATGCAGTTGTAGGCCAAGCAGATGTGTTCTTGCAAAGCGGCTTCGATGATTTTATTTCTAAGCCTATAGATGTGCAACGTTTGAATGCTGTTTTGAATAAACTGGTACGCAGCAAACGGCCAGTAGGAGCCATAAGCAATAACAACAAGCCGCAAGTAAACCCGCAATTCATGAAACCTTTCGCTAGAGATATTCGTAAAGCCGTATCAATACTGGAAGAATTGTGTCAGAGCAGAGAACTTGGAACCGATAAAGAACTAAGAAGATACACCATCGCCGTTCACGGCATGAAAAGCGCTCTTGCAAATATTGGCGAAAAAAAGCTTTCAGCATGGGCATACAAACTGGAGACCGGCGGGCGAGAACGAGACCTTGATCTTATAACGATTTCCACACCTGATTTTCTGAATGAAATGCGCATACTGCTCGAAAAAATCAGGCCTGAAAGCGAAGATGACATGGAAGAATACAACAGCGTGTACAATAGGCAAGAAGAAGAAGATCCAAATAAAAAAATGATATTTATTGTTGACGACAACGATGCCAATCTAACTATAGTTGCATCGGTGCTGGAAGAAGAGTATCGCGTGCGAATTATGCCGTCTGCGGAAAGAATGTTCTCGCTTCTAGAAAAAAATCAGCCAGACATGATACTGCTAGATGTCGAAATGCCAGACATGAACGGGTTCGAAGCCATGAAAAAGCTGAAGTCCGGTCCGCATGCGCAAATTCCTGTTATATTCATAACCGGATTAACAGACGTTGCTAACGAAATACGCGGCATAGAATTGGGAGCCGTGGACTTTATCACAAAACCCTTTTCGGCGCTGGTATTGATCAACCGCATTAGAAATCATTTGCATATCGATAATTTAATTCGCAAGCGCACAAAAGAACTTGAACGTTTAAAAAACGGCATTGTATATACCTTAGCAGACCTTGTGGAAAACCGCGATAAAAACACCGGTGGGCATATTGACCGCACAACGGTATATATGGAAATATTAATTAATGCCATGCTGGAACGAGGAGTATATATCGAGGAAATGCGCGACTGGGATTTAGAATCAATAATTTCATCGGCGCGTTTGCACGATGTAGGAAAAATTGTTATTCCCGATTCCATTTTGAACAAACCGGGGCCCTTAACGCAAGATGAATTTGAAACAATGAAAATGCATGCGGCGGCAGGTGAACGCATCGTCGATAAAGCAATTCAGCGAACTGGAAATGCAGATTTTTTGCAGAATGCTAAATTATTTGCAACTTATCACCACGAACGTTGGGATGGTACTGGGTATTCTTCTGGTTTCAAAGGAACAGATATCCCTCTTCATGGGCGTATTATGGCTATAATCGATGTATACGACGCTCTTGTTTCCGAGCGACCTTATAAAAAAGCTCTCTCCCATGAAAAAGCGATGAGCATCATTTTGGAGAATAGCGGCAAACACTTCGATCCACTCATCGTAGATGTTTTTGACCAGGTAAATGAACAAATAATGGCCGCAGGGGCCAAAATGTAATAACATGCTGAAAAAATATCTACAGCACGTGTTTTTGGTCTTATTTTTGTGCTCAGCTTTGTTGAGTTGCAAAGAAAATACCGATAAGTCTTATGGAACATTTTTTAAGTCCTATAAAGATATTCCAGGTGTAACCGCCGAAGAAATAGCCGCGATTGAAGCTCTTCGGGAGCAAAGGGCGCATTTAATTTACGGAATGATGCACAGCACCGAGGCATTTCGTAACAGAGACGGCGAAATAAAAGGTTTCTCAGCCCTTTTCTGCGAATGGCTAACGGAGCTATTTGGCATTCCGTTTAAGCTAGAGCTTTATACATGGACAGATATGATTAACGGGCTTAAAGATGGTACAATCGATTTTAGCCACGAACTTACACCCAGCGACGAACGCCGAGAAAATTATTTTATGACCGATGCCATTGTTCAGCGCACATTAAATTATCTGCGCCTTCAAGGTAGCGTGCCACTTTCGGAAATTGCTGAAAAACGCCTCCCGCGCTATGCCTTCCTTAGAGGAAGCACAACAATTGGCGATGTTATGTCTCACGCTGCCGGTACCTTCGAGCCTGTGTATATAGCTAATTTTGAAGACGCTTACGAACTTCTGAAAGCAGGAGAAGTTGACGCTCTTGTAGCTGAAAGCGGAGCAGAGGCAATTTTTGATAACCGAGACAGCGATGTTGTATCTTCAACTTTTTTTCCGCTGCTATACGCTCCGGTTTCTTTTTCGGCGCAAAGAGAAAGAACAGATTTAGAGCCAATTGTTTCCGTTATGCAAAAAGCGTTGGCAAACAATGTCCACCGTCATTTAAGCGAACTGTACAATCAAGGGATTCGGGAATACAGAAAGCATAAACTGCATACGCGGCTCAGCGAAGAGGAATTTAGTTTTATAAAAAAGAACCCCGTTGTGCCGTTTGCGGCCGAAAACGATAATTATCCAATAAGTTTTTACAATATCCATGAAAATAAATGGCAGGGGATATGCCACGATGTGTTGCAAAAGGTGGAGGACATGACAGGGCTTGAATTTGCAATTTTTCACGACCAAAATACGAGGTGGCCCGAGCTGCTCAGAGCACTTGAAAGCGGAGAAGCACTTATGATCTCCGAATTAGTCCGCACGTCGAAGCGGGAAGGTCGCTTTTTATGGTCTCATAATCCCCTGTTGGTAGATAATTCTGTGCTTATATCCAAAAGCGATTTTCGTAATATTGATGTTAGCGAAGTTTATTCCGTGAGAGTAGGAGTAGGCGCAGGCCTTGCCCATACCGAATTATTCCGAAAATGGTTCCCAAAGCACAAAAATACCATAGAATACACAAGCTCATCTGAGGCTTTAAAAGCTTTGGCTCGCGGTGAAGTCGATATGGTGATGAATAAATACAACCTTCTCCTGCAGTTAACACATTATCAAGAACTCCCATATTACAAAGCCAATATTGTATTCAACAACAACTTTAAATCCACTCTGGGCTTTAACAAAGATGCAGAAATTCTGCGCTCAATCATTGACAAGGCACTTGATTTAATTGATACCGAAGCAATTTCAGGGCAATGGCTGCGCAAGACTTATGACTATCGTTTAAAACTGGCAGAGGCGCAAAGACCATGGCTATTCGGTGCAATTGGATTGTCTTTAATTATACTTATTCTCGTATCTGCTTTATTAATAAAAAATCGCAATGCCGAAAAGGAATTAGACAGGCTGGTGCAGAAACGCACGGCTGAGCTTGAAATAGCAAATAAATCTGCAGAAATAGCTAACCAGGCCAAATCCACTTTTCTTGCTACCATGAGCCACGAAATTCGCACTCCTATGAACAGCATTATGGGCTTTGCAGAGCTTGCGCAAGACAACGAAGTTCCGCCTCAAGTAAAGGATTACTTAAAGAAAATTACAAATAGCGCAAAATGGTTGTTATATATAGTAAACGATATTCTCGACATTTCAAAAATAGAAGCTGGAAAAATAGAGCTGGAAAGCGTGCCTTTCAACTTAGAAGATATTTTTTCTCGTTGCCAATCGGCTCTCTTGCCAAGCATTAGAGAAAAAGACCTTAAACTGAGCATTTACTCAGAGCCGTTAAACGACAAAATGCTGGTGAGTGATCCGGTAAGGTTATACCAAGTGATAATGAATCTTTTGTCCAATGCCATAAAATTTACAGAAGCAGGAACAATTGAAGCCTCATCAACAATAAAAAATTTAGACGATAGCAGCGTAAGAATATATTTCGAGGTAAAGGATGCCGGCATTGGCATGAGCGCCGAGCAAATTGAAAAAATCTTTGACCCATTTACTCAGGCGGATTCCAGTACAACGCGCAACTACGGCGGCACAGGGCTTGGGCTTGTAATAGCTAAAAGCATAGTGGAATTGATGGGAGGAAAGCTTGAAGTAGAGAGTTCGCCAGGCAATGGCAGCACCTTCGGTTTTGAAATAACATTTATGATAATTGATGCGTTAAGCAATGCTTCCAATGTCGATCATGTTCCTGTTGAAAAACCACTCTTCGATGGCTTAATTTTAATCTGTGATGACAATCCGATAAATCTAGAGATTATATGCGAGCATCTTGCGCGTGTTGGGCTTAAAGCAGTAACGGCAGAAAACGGAAAACTCGGCATTGAAGCTGTTGAAGAACGCATACAAAAAGGCGAAAAACCCTTTGATTTAATTCTTATGGATATGTTTATGCCGGTTATGAATGGAATTGAAGCCGCATCAAAAATAATAGCATTAAATACAGGGACTCCCATAGTAGCGATGACAGCGAATATAATGACTAGCGATGTGAAAAAGTACAAAGAGAACGGAATGCCAGACTGCCTGGGCAAACCTTTCATGGCGCAGGAATTGTGGAATATTTTATTGAAATATCTTAAATCTGTGGGTAGCATCACCGTAGATAAAAGCGATAATAGCGAATTGCAAAAGAAGCTGAAAATTTATTTTGTTAAAAACAATCAAGCTCTGTTTACCGAAATTACCGAGGCAATAGATACCGGCGATATAAAACTTGCGCATAGATTAATGCATACCTTAAAGGGAAATGCTGGGCAAATTGGCAAAGTCGATTTGCAAAATATTGCCGGGGAGATAGAAGATTTGCTTCAAGACGGAGTAGCCTCAATTCCAAACGATAAGATGAATGCTTTAAAAACTGAATTATCAGAGGTTTTGAAAGAATTGAAACCGCTTCTTAATATATCTTTTGCGAAAAAACCGGATTATGCTGTATTTGAAAAAATTGAGCCAATGCTTGAAAATATGAATCCTGAGGCCGCGGATTTTCTCGATGATATTCGCGCTATTCCCGACACAGAAGAATTGGCAAATCAAATAGAAAATTATGATTTTGATGCTGCAATGATAACGCTGGCTGAATTACGGAAGAGGGTGTCCGTATGAAAAAATTTATAACATTTTCCATTGCGTTTTTTCTGACTATTTTGGTGACTGGGACTACAGCTTTTGTATTGTCCATGCAGCAAATTATCAGAACGAATAAAGGGAACGAGTTATCTCAAGCGTTAGCTATCGAGCGAGTCAAGCTGGAAACCTCCGTAAACAACGAAATTTCCATTGCGCTCAAAATGGCAAGCTCGCCCTTAGTTCGGCGTTACTTTGCCAATCCTCACGACCTCGAACTGAAAGAAATAGCTTCTGAGGAGCTAGCCTCATATCAAAACGCTTTTGCATCGAAAATAGCTTTTTGGATAAACGATGTAGATAAACTCTTCCACTATACCAACAGCACACCATACGTTCTCGATCCAGAAAATCCAGAAAATTACTGGTACCCAATGACACTGCACGAAACAGAAATATATAATTTCAATATCAACTATAATCCCGATCTTAAAGTAACCAACCTTTGGATTAATGCACCGGTTTTCGATGCTGACCGCAAAGCGATTGGAATGATAGGAACTGGCATTGATATTTCCACATATCTTGATATGGTTAATAAAGATCACGATGGCAAATTGGATATTTATCTCTTCAATAGTGCCGGTGAAATTACCGGTGCCAAGAATATTGCGCTTGTGGTTGAGAAAAAAAATATTGAAGAAGAATTGGGCGTTGCCGGCAACGGCGTTATCGCTTTGGCGAAAAGTTTAGCCCCCGGCAAAACGCAAACTTTGGATACTCCGCTTGGGCGGATTGCCGTGGGCACGGTTCCTTTGCTCGAATGGTATTCTGTAGCACTAATGCCCGATAGTTTGGGGGATTATAACAGCTCTTTGACTGCTTTGTTCATTGTAATGCTTTTAGTGATTGTGGTGATTTTTATCATATTCAATATTTTTATTGCCAAGCTTCTAAAACCCTTGCACAGGTCAATAATGGAAGCGAGAACCGCCAATCGCGCCAAATCGGCATTCCTCGCAATGATGAGCCACGAAATACGCACACCCATGAACAGCATTATGGGTTTTGCGGAGCTTGCAATAGACAGCGACTCCAGGCCTCAAGTAAATGACTATTTGGAAAAAATTACCGACAGCACAAGATGGCTTCTGCGTATTATAAACGATATTTTGGATATATCAAAAATAGAAGCTGAAAAAATGGAATTGGATTATGCGCCCTTCGGCTTGCACGAAATTTTTTCCCGTTGCCAGTCCGTGATTTTACCCAATATTAAAGAAAAAGGGCTTGAGCTGAGTACTTATACAGAGCCCTTAATCGGCAAAAAACTACTCGGCGATCCGGTTAGGCTTTATCAAGTTCTTATGAACCTTTTGTCCAATGCAGTAAAATTTACAGACAAAGGAACAATAAAATTCTCATCGACAATAAAAGATTCGGGCGTTGCTCATACAACTGTTTACTTTGAGGTAAAAGACACTGGCATTGGCATGAGCCCCGAGCAGATGAAAAAAATATTTAACCCTTTCACCCAAGCAGATTCCAGCACAACACGCGATTACGGAGGCACGGGGCTTGGGCTTACAATAGCCAAAAATATTGTAAAACTGATGGGCGGAAAGTTGGTAGTGGAAAGCTCGCCGGGCATCGGCAGTACTTTCAGTTTTGAAATAACATTTAATACAATAGATGCAGATGATACGCCCTGCCAAAATAAATTCGACGTAATCGAAAAGCCTTGTTTCGATGGCTTGGTGCTAATCTGCGATGACAATTCTTTAAATCAGCAGGTTATATGTGCTCACCTTGAGCGCGTTGGATTGCAAACAATGGCAGCGGAGAATGGCAAAGTCGGCGTAGAGCTGGTACAGGAACGCAAGAATAAGAATGAAAAACCATTCGACTTGATTTTAATGGATATGTTCATGCCGGTTATGGACGGAATAGAAGCCGCTTCAAAGATAATCGCTATGGATACTGGAACCCCCATCGTAGCGATGACAGCTAACGTAATGATCAGCGAATTGGAAAAATACAAGAGGCACGGAATGCCAGATTGTTTGGGCAAACCTTTTACAACGCAGGAGTTATGGCAAATTTTATTAAAGCACCTTAGCCCTATAAGCACTGAAGCTGTAAGCGGCCATGAATACAATGATATAGAGCAGCAAAAAATTATGAAGCTCAATTTCTACAAAAACAATCAAGCCGTGCACACCGAAATAGCAGAAGCAGTTGCCGCTGGAGATGTAAAACTAGCACATAGACTGGCGCACACCTTAAAAGGAAACGCAGGGTTGCTTGGCAAAAGCAATTTAGAAAATGCCGCTTCAGATATTGAAACCTTGCTTAGAGACGGAACTGCTTCTATTTGGGACAATAAAATGAATATTCTCAAAACCGAATTAACGCAGGTTCTTGAAGAATTTAAACCTTTGCTCAACGAATCCGCAGAACAGGAGAAACCAATGCTGAACACCGAGCAAACATTGGCTCTGTTCGAAAAACTTGGCCCCATGCTCGAAAAAGTCAACCCTGAATGCGCAGACTTGCTTGGTGCCATTCGTGCTGTTCCCGGTGCTGAAGAGCTTACGCATCAGATAGAAAATTATAATTTTAAAGCCGCTGCTAAAACACTTGCTGAGTTAAAGAATAAAATTGGAGTAACGCCATGAACGAAATCAAGAAATACACTTTGTTTTTTGTAATATTATTGTCTGCCATGCTTTCAAGTTGCGGTGTTGAGAGCGAAAGGCAATCTCATAAGCCATTGGGCTTCTCCTCGTTTAGAGATATTCCCGGCATAACTAAAGAAGAAATCGCCGCAATTGAAGCACTTCAAAAACAGTATCAGAGTTTTTCTTATGGAATGGTAATCCCAAGCACCGAGGCTTTCTTGAAAGAAAATGGCGAAATCGGCGGATTTAGCGCTTTGGCTTGCGAATGGATTTCGGAATTATTTGGAATTCAGTTTGTGCCTGTGGCTGTGGAATTTAATGATCTATTTGGTGCAATACAAAGAGGCGATGTCGATTTTTCCGGTGCTTTGAGATTTTCAGAGGAACACCGGCAGACCCATTTCGCTACCGATCCAATTGCGTTGCGCGTAATGAAAAGCTTTAGGATTAAAGATAATCTGCCATTAGATTACATTGCTTTATCGCGCCCTCTGCGTTATGGGCTATTCAGAGGCACTGTTTCTGTTGAAAGCGTTGCTGCTGTAACAGATCACGGCACTCATGAAATTGTGCTAGTTAACGGTTTTGACCAAGCTTACGAAATGTTAAAAAGCAACAAGATAGATGCATTTATTGTATTTAACCCCGTGGAAGCTGCTTTTGACAAATACGAAGATGTTGTTATGAGCGACTTTCTTCCTCTGATTTTCGGCCC
>JAITFT010000201.1 GCA_031281155.1 Candidatus Fibrimonadaceae bacterium | reverse complement strand
TCGCTGCAGGCGATTGGAGGCAAAGCATCTATCGTGTTATTGAGAATATTGCTGGATGTTATAGAGAAATTTGGTAAGCCTAAAGTTATTCGGACTGATAATGAATCTGTGTTTACTTCACGCTTGTTTCGTTTTGCTCTTTGGTTGTTGGGTATTCGTCATCAGCGAATTATGCTTCATTGCCCTTGGCAGAATGGGAGGGTGGAGAGCATTTGGGGGGTAGAACTCCTGGGGAGGCGTGGCGTGGAGTTGAGCCTTATGAGCGGGCACCCAAGGTGTGCCGGAAGTTTAGTGCTTGGGATGGGATGTTGCGAGGGTATTGGATGGGTTACGGGTAGCTTTTGTTTTTTGGGCATGGGGAGAATTGCGCCCGTCCGCAGGGATTTAGGCTCGCTGTTTGCGGAAACGGCGTTTTTGGCGAGATTTTGCTGTTGAGAAAAGACGGCTATTGGCTCATTTTGCCGTTGCGGACAGCGGACGGGGCAACAGCGGACGGGACAATGAGGCAACGGGGCAGCGAGATTTTGCTGTTGAAAAAAGACGGCTATTGGCTCATTTTGCCGTTGCGGACAGCGGACGGGGCAACAACGGGGCACCATCTAACCACTGCTCCTTAAAACGGAATTTATGCTTTTTTTTATATTTTGTTCTATTATTATCTTGAATAGGGCAATTTGCTCCGATATACCCTTCTTTCCCGTTTCCAAAATTATCGCCAAAACGAACGCCAAAACAAAAATCTTCTTCTTTTATTTTGGGAACAATGCTTTTTCCATCTAACGTAATTAAAATTGTATCCATATAATAATTGACTTCCTGTACCACAGGTAATAGTCTTCCGTTTCGTGTAAATTTATGTGGCTCTCCAGGCAATGGCATTCTGTATAAGTGCTCTTCCCGTGGCTCTTTATATGATAAAACAAGTGTATCATTCTTAATTCTTATTAAATCGAAATGTATTTTTGATGTAAGCACTTTGCCTCCAGTAATTGATTTAAATATTTCTATAGGTTCTTCTTCTTTTTCTATAGGTATAAAAAACTCATAATACATAAAAAAATCCAATTGTTTTCTTTGAGGCTCAACAATTAATACTCCTAGCTTCGTAATCCCAATTATTTTATCTTTGTAAGGAACAATTGATCTAAATCCCCCAACTTCTCTCAAAAAATAATACCAACCATCATCAGCAGTTTCCCACAAATCTTCTATTGGAACTCGCCGACGATTTCCATAATCTTCTGTTGGAACTTGCTGACGGCTTTCGAATACTTTAAAACGAAACGTAGGCAATACCACGCTATCAACTTCATAGTGGCCCTTTTTAAAATTGCCATACTCAAATACTTGAAACCAGTTCTCGTTGTACAAAAGCAAAGACTTTTCTTCACCCAAACAATGCCCATCAACATATCCGATTTTATGATTAACGGGAATTACCTCTGAAAACTGCATTAAAGAATCTATCCCTCTATCGCATAAAGACATTTTTTCGCTTTTTTCTGTGCAGCACAGAAAAAACAGAGATATAAAAACCAAAAAAAATCTCATTTTTTCCTCTTGAATTCTTTAATATTTCCTAAATACACTTGGCTATAAGCTTTACCATCTATATAATCTTTTCCTACTCTGGCAAGTTCAGGCGTTGTAAAATATATTTCTCCGCTTTTTGTGATTACATAAAGATTTTTTTCCATCTGAGAAGAATGTTCTAAATCGCCTTCATTTTTTCCCGCAGCATGAGAAAGAGCGGATAAACTTGGATGGGAATGCGCTCCATATTCATCTTCCAAAGAGTATGCATTTACAAGATCTGGAACGCTGGTTTTAGTCCCTGTGATAATATCAAACTTTTTCTGGCCCTTTTTGCCTGTGAATCCATATTCAAGACCCTTAGCTTTTGTTTTTTCCCAAATATCATACAAAGCATTCACAAATGCCTTATTCTCAAGATTTTGCATTCCTTTACCGTATGCTTCAAATGCCACGCTAATATATCTCATTTCTTTAAGATTATCATAAAGCTTCTGATCAGAATCCTTCTCTAATTTACCGGTTGTTCCATAAAGCATAATTTTCATAATTTCCGTGTTCTTCTTTATAGATTCATTTGTAGACTCATTTATAGAATCGTCTATATCTTTTTTGCTAGACTGTAAAGAATTATCAGCAACAGCAGGTTTTATGTCAGACTTGTTTTCAGTTTTCTTGCTTTCTTTAGGTTTTTCAGCAAACTGAGATTCTCCGTTGAAACTTTCTCCACAGTTAAAGGTACATGCAGAGTCAACGGGGTCGCCTGTAAGTTGTCCCAAAACATCATGATCTGGACTGGGACCGCTTCGTCGTCCATCCCTATCCAAAAGACTAACCGGATTTCCCCTGCAGTACATGTACAGATTCGGCCCATCCACTAACCCCGCCGGATCCGCCGCCGTCCATCTACTCAACCAGCCGGAGTAATATCTCGCCAGCATGTAGTAAAGCCCGCTTTCCTCGTCCTTTTCCTTACCAGTATAACGATATCGCTTTAATCCAACTTCTGCAACGCTTCTACCTGCTTGATAACTTGTATCACCATACGGGTAATATTCTTCATAACTTATAATGCTCGCACTTTCATCTAATTCAAGTGTCGCAGATTCTATATTATTACTCAACTGGTATCTTTGTGCTATTGCTGGGTTAGCAATTTGTCCATTATCATAAGTTTTCATTTCAACAAGAGCGATTCTCTTTTTGTCATCCATCACATGAAGCGTTTCTCTTTCCAGTTCCAAATTATTATTAACAATTTTTCTGTAAACTTCAAATCCACCAAGATATAACCTTGTTTCTACTGTACCACCATTATTCTTTTCAACAACTTTTCTTACTCTCTCCCCACTCCCGTCATAATTGTAATAAGCCTCGGTAGTTCCCTTAGTAACATGTTTCAGCCTCTCCGCAAAATCCCATTCCATATTTTGCAAGTGAGGCATTAAACTCATAGAGCCATGTTCATTGTAAGTATAATTAGTGGTATTATTATTAACTTCGGTTGTCAATAATCTGTTATTTGTAGCAGCATAATTATACGCTCTATTCCACACAACGCTACTATTT
>JAITFT010000126.1 GCA_031281155.1 Candidatus Fibrimonadaceae bacterium | reverse complement strand
TATGCTGCCAAACACGGAATAGAAAAAAAACTGCTCAGTTGCAAAGCTTCTGAAATCTCTTGGCCTATTATGCAAAAAATTTCCCTTTGGTGCACTTCCCTACTTGCAAGCAGGGCGGTTTTTATAGAGGAACCAGATGAAGGTTTTTACGAAGAATGCCGCCCTTTTGATTTTTTGCAGGGAATGCTCACTAGCGGCATAACGAACTGCATAATTTTTTCTGCTGCTGAAAAAGATAGCATTTTACAAAAAGCCCGTGCAATGCAACTTTGCAGAACGCGCATTGCCATTTTCTGCGCAGACAGACTGGTTGAAGAAGGCGAGGCAACAAGAGTGCTGGAAAACCCAACTCATAATTACACAAAAGTATGGATAGAAAACGGAGATCTTCGGCCTAAAATAAACGAAACTGTGTGGAAATATTGCTTGCCGAATTGCAAAAAACGCTATTGCAAAAGGCAAATTTTTTCTTCTATAATGTGGGATTGCGAACCAAACACTCTGCATAAAATTATGTGCAGAGGTTTTTTAGAGTAATAAACTACCCTGCCGCTACAATCTCCTTCATTGCTGCCTCAATATCCTCTGGCTTTGAGCTTTCGCCAATGCCCTGCGCCAAAAAACTGTCAACAGCTGGCTGCCGCTTAATTGCAAGGTCTATTTCCGGATCGGAACCTTTGGCGTAAGCGCCTATGTTTATTAAGTCTTCGTTTTTGCGGTAAATGGCAAGGCTGCGCAAAAGAGCGGCGGAGCATTCTTTTAGTTGCGGGCTTACTATATCGGTGCGGCAACGGCTTATGCTTGCTAATATATCAATGGCGGGGTAATGGTTTTTATTGGCAAGAGCACGTGAAAGCACAATGTGCCCATCTAAAATTGAACGCACGGAATCAGCTATTGGATCGTCTAAATCGTCACCATCGACCAAAACGGTGAAAAGACCGGTTATGCTCCCTTTATCGCTGGTGCCGGCCCGCTCAAAAAGCTTTGGCAAAAAGGCAAAAACCGATGGCGTGTAACCTTTGGTGGCAGGCGGTTCGCCAACAGCAAGCCCAATTTCTCTCTGGGCTGTTGCGAGGCGGGTACTTGAATCCATTAGAAAAAATACATCGTTGCCCGCATCTCTAAAATACTCCGCAATGCTCATTGCAAGCAAGCTCGCTTTTAACCTAACCAAGGCAGGCTGGTCGCTTGTAGCTACAATTACAATAGAACGCTTTAAACCCTCTTCGCCTAAATCTCTTTCTATGAATTCCCTAACTTCTCTGCCGCGTTCGCCAATCAATGCAATAACATTTACCTTAGCAAGGCAATTTCTCGCTATCATGCCCATCATCACGCTTTTGCCAACTCCAGAACCTGCGAAAATTCCCATTCTCTGCCCACGCCCAATCGTTAAAAAACCATCTATGGCGCGAATACCGGTGAACATTGGCTCCTTTATGCGCGTTCTTTGCAAAGCGGTAGGCGGGCTTGCATAAATTGAGCGGCGCGCTTCGCATTTAATTTCGCCAAGCTCATCCATAGGGTTTCCTATGCCGTCTAAAACTCTGCCGAGCAACTGAGGACCAACCGGAGCGGTCAAGGTTTCGCCTTTTGCCACAACAGACATACCTGGCTTAATGCCTTCGAGCGGGCCAAGAGGCATAATAAGAGTTCTTGTTTCTCTAAAACCAACAACTTCAGCATGGCAAACTGTTTTTTCATTTTGCTCTATTGTACAAAGCTCGCCAATGCCGGCACTAGGACCTTCGCATTCAATAACCAAACCGATTATTTTCACAATTCGCCCGCGCACATCTGCAAGGCGAATGCGAGAAATCTCCGATAGTTTATTCATACATTTCGTCTATCAAATTTTCAAATCTTTTTTCCACCGTTTTGCGACGAAGCTTAAGCGTTGGGGTTAAAAGACCATTCTCGGTAGAAAGCGTGGTAAAGATGGCTTTCCATTTCTTTATTCTTTCCCATTCGTCTAAATTTTTGTTAACGCGTTCTATATGCCTTTGTATAGAAGCATTTAGCCTGCGGGACTTTAACGCTCTTTCAGGGTCAAACTCGCTTTCACTTTTTTTTAGCCGGTTTCTAATCATGTCTTGATTCAAGAATAGCAAGGCAGATGTGAATTTTTTCCCTTCTGCGAAAACCTGAGCGGCTTCCACAAAGGAACGCTGACATAAAGCCTGCTCTATTGGAACGGGGCTTACATATTTGCCATAGCTCGTTTTAAACATTTCCTTCAAGCGGCCTGTTATCCATATAAAACCGTCTTCGTCCATGCGGCCTTTATCGCCTGTGCGGAAATAACCGTCTTCTGTAAAAATTTCGGCATTCAATTCCGGCCTGTTCAAATAACCGCTAAACACGTTTTCGCCCTTAGCCAGAATTTCGTTTTCTGGAGAAATTCTAACTTGAACACCGCTCATAACTCGCCCAACCGAACCCATTCTCGTGCAGCCTTTACGTTCGGTAGAGATAACGGGTGAACATTCTGTCATTCCGTAGCCTTCGTAAAGCGGCAAACCTATATTTCTTAAAAAACGATTAACGGATACATTCAACGCAGAGCTCCCGGAAACTATTAACTTGAAGTTATCGCCAAGAGCGGCACGCATTTTCGAATAAACCAATTTATCCCAAATAGTTCCGCGCAAACTGACTTTGCCAGGATCTGTGCTTTTGGCTTTGCTTATGGCGTATTTCATAAGCCATTTTATGGGGCCGCGCTTTTGATTTGCTGCGCCTGTAAGTTTTTCGTAGAGTTTTTCCAAAACGCGAGGCACAACGGTTAGAACTGTGGGGCGAATATCCGGCAGATATTTCCCTATATTATTTGGGCTATCTGCAAAATAAATTGGCAAACCGGCAGCTGAGAAATAATACACAGCCATTCGCTCAAACACGTGCGCTACTGGCAAAATGCTCATGCACACATCGACTTCTGCCGAAACGGGAAACATTTCCTCAACTGCTCTCAAATGCACAATCATGTTGTTTTGCGTTAGAGGAACGCCCTTTGGAGTTCCTGTGGAACCGCTGGTGTAAATAACGGAAAACACCTCGCTTGGCTCTATGGCTTCAAGCCGCTTTGAAAGAGCTTCACGCTCTGCTTCTGAATCTAAAGTTTTGCCTTCTTCAATGAATTTTTCCCAAGAAAAAAAGCCTTTATGTTTAGCGTCGTTTGGAAGGGCAGAAAAATGCACTATGGAATCCACTGAATCTAAAAGCTCGCTTATTTGCGGTGAAAGAGCCTCCCATAAATCTATCACCAAAATTTTGACTTTTGCATCTTTTATTTGAAAATCAAAATGCTCAGATGATATGTTCGCAAACAAGGGCACAACATAGCCGCCGCAAATTTGCGTTGCGATATCAACAATGAACCACTTTGGAGAACTTGGCGCAATTATCCCAACTCCAATATCTTTGCCAACACCGGCCTTTTTTAAGGCAAGGCTCAAAAGATAAATGCTTTCTTGCAAGTCTTTTGGACTGTAACATATCCAGTCATCCTCAACTCGGTGGAACAAGCCCTTAAAGTTAGGATTGCTAATGGACTTAAATGCCAAAGCAGGCAAAGACTTTGATTCTGTAAAGATACTCATTTTTCCTCCTTAACAACGTACTTCTTCTGCGGAATATATTCTAACAGTTTCAACCAAGGTTTTTAAACCAAAAGCTGTTGCGCCATAATCGGTATATTTATAGCCTTTTGTAGTGAAAGAAACTCCGGCTACATCTAAGTGTGCCCATTCTACATTCTCCTTAACGAATTCCTTTAGGAAAAGAGCAGCCGTTATTGCGCCGGGGCCGCCATCGGTTATATTGCGCAAGTCTGCAACTTTGTCTTTAAGCCCTTCGAGGTATTCTTCGTCTAATGGCATTCTCCACCACTTTTCGCCATTCTCTGCGCCAGATGCTATTAGAGTTTGCGCCAAACCTTCGCTATTGCTAAATATGCCGCCTATGGAATTACCCAAAGCTCTTTGCACTGCGCCTGTTAATGTTGCTATATCTATAATATGAGTTGCGCCGAGTTCAGCCGCTTCTGCAAGCCCGTCTGTTAAAATAAGCCTGCCTTCTGCATCGGTGTTTTCCACCATAACTGTTTTGCCGTTTTTGGCTCTGAAAATATCGCCAGGCAGCATTGCATTTTGGCCGGGGCGGTTTTCTGCCAAACAAAGAATGGCATCTACCTCTATGGGCAATTTAAGTTCTGCTATCACCTGAATGGCAGCTAACACTATTGCTGCGCCGGACATATCGTGCCTCATCTCCCACATTTTATCTTGGGGCTTTAAGCAAATTCCGCCGGTATCAAAAGTTATGCCTTTGCCAACCAAGCCTATACGAGAGAAATTTTTGATTTTCGGTTTGTAACTGAGACTTACCATAAGAGGCTCATTTTGGCTTCCGCGCCCAACGGTTAGAAGCCCGTTGTAGCCGTCTCGTTTCAATTCCTTTTCTTTGCGAATTTTTATTGACAGATTATATTTTTTGGCTATATCTTGTGCTATGTTTGCCACATCTATTGGCGTGAGAGAGCCGCCTGGTTCATTTATTAAATTTTTTGCGAGATCTATGCCGGAGAATAGCGTTTGCAAATACACTCCGTTTATTTCCAAATCGTCTGTAAACAAGTATTCAACATCTTTCTTTTCGCTTTTTTTGCTTTTGTATTTATCGAAAGCATAGCTTGCATGGCAGAGTCCCTGCAAAATCGCATTCCTCTTTTTTTCGGAATCTTCTTTTAGCGATGGGATTAATATGGTTTTAGCCGAGTTATTCTCTGCCCATTTCGCAAGGCGATAACCTGCCATACGCAGGTGGTCAAGGCTATCAAGCCCAGCTTCTTTGCCAGTGTCCACAAAAAGAACAGGGTGCGAGTATTCATTATCGATGCGTATAATACGCAAGGCTTCTGATTCATGCAAAGATTGCTCAGAATTTTTCACAAACTGCAGAATTTCCTCTGCGTCGCCATTTGTGAGGGCTTCTTTTTTGCGTTTATCGTACAGAAACACAAATATGGGGCCATCGGCCCACCAACAGTTGACAGGCTTTTTGGGTGCAGCCTGCTCTTTTTTATCTTTGCTACGTTTTGAGTTAGGGGCTTTTCTTTCCATGCAGGATAATATAGAAATTTCTATCTTCACGCTATGCAAACTCAAATTTCCGAGCTACAAAAGCAATTTCAAAGTGAGCTTTCACAAACTGATTTAAGCGATGAGGCATCAGTTGAAAATCTTCGTTTAAAATATTTAGGCAAAAAAGGCCTGCTAACAGACTTGCTAAAAGGAATGTCTGCCTTGAGCGCAGAAGAAAAGCCTCTGTTTGGAAAATATGTAAACGAGCTTAAAGCAGAGGTTTCAAATTCCATTGAAAAAGCAAAAGAGCAAGCAAGCGAAGCCGCCATGAATCGAAAGCTATCTGTTGGTAAACTCGATATCTCATTGCCTGGCGAAGGCTATAAACACGGCAGCACGCACCCGCTCTACGATATTCGCGAAGAAATTATAGACTTTTTCTCAAACATGGGCTTTCACGTAGATTTAGGCCGTGATATAGAAACCGATTGGTATAACTTCGAAGCCTTGAACACACCCAAAGACCATCCAAGCCGCGATATGCAAGATACCTTTTATCTATCGCAAAACGCAATGCTTCGCACACACACAAGCGGTACGCAAATCCACTATATGGAAGCCAATAAACCGCCAATAAGAATGATAGCGCTCGGCCACGTATTCCGCGTAGATGCCGATGCCACGCATGCCCCAATGTTTCAGCAATGCGAGGGCCTGGTTGTAGATGAAAACATATCTTTTGCGCAGCTTAAAGGAACGCTCGCTCTTTTTGCCAAAAAGCTATTCGGCGAAAACGCAAAAACCAGGTTCCGCCCAAGCTTTTTCCCATTCACCGAGCCAAGCGCAGAACTAGATGTTAGTTGCGTTTTTTGCGAAGGCAAAGGCTGCCGCAAATGCAAAGGCACAGGCTGGATGGAAATAGGCGGTTGCGGCTCTGTTGCTCCAGCAGTTTTTGAAAACGTAGGAATAGACGCAGAGAAATACACTGGCTTCGCATTCGGCTTTGGTCTAGATCGCATAGCCATGCTCCGCCATCACATACCTGAAATTTCCTTGCTAAGCTCAAACGACCAACGATTTTTGGAACAGTTTTAAGGGGCGATTTTTGTTTAGCGGGGCGTAGCAAGCTACGCCCGTATGCGGTGGATTAGTGTATCGTTATTTTGCGTATGTGTTTGCCGCGTTTTTCAAGGTACACGCCTGGGGCAGTGGGTTTGGTTGCGCCAAGGGATGTGCCTTTGAGGGTGTAGTATGTCTGAACCCCGATGGCCCCGATTTTGGGATTTTCAGGATTTGCAAAGATGAATGTAGCATCATCGACGGTTATTGTCCAGTCTATGTTTGCTACCGTTTCGTAGTTTGTATTTGCTGAGGTGAAGGTGGCTTTGTGGGTTCTTTCGCCGGTCGCTCCAACTGGCGTTGTCGCTGCCTCATCCCATGTCCAGCCTTCTGGCAAACCTACAACGTCTGCTAGGGTTTCGTCGTTTTTTGCTGTCAATGCTGACGGGGCTACATAATCCGGAGCTGAGGTACCTAACGCCTTTGCTATCGCAAAAGTATTCGTTGCTGTGTGCGCTAAATGATTCGCTGCTTCGGCAAATGTTGCGCGGATTGTGTAAGCACCTGCGTTCGTTGGGACGGTTGCGCTGTATGTTTCGTCTTCTGCGCTTGTGAGTTTGTATGCGTAAGTCGGTGTGCCGGTGCCGCCTGCCGGGACAGGAGTGTTCGCTTCTTCGCCGAAAATCCAGCCTGCGAGGCTTACTGTGCCTGCACCTGCCGCTTTGGCTATCGACCACGCCACATTGCGGGTTTCTGTTTTGTCATCCGCTTCGTCCCATTCGTGATTACTGTCGAGAGTCAAAAGAGCTTCGTAAGGACCTGCATTTGTCGCGCTGCCGCCGCTTGTTACTATGTAACCCGTGCCGCCTGCTACTCCAGTTTGCAATTCTCCAGTATAAACAAGACCCGCTGCTGCTGTCGGAACCGCAATCGGTTTTCTTGCAATCGACCAAGGTATGTTGCGGGTTTCTGTTTTGTCTGCCGCCTCATCCCACTGGTGATTACCGTCAAGAGTGGCAATTGCTGTGTAACTACCGGCATCCGTCTCAGCATTGTCGGATAAAACGTAGCCTTCGCCTGCCGGTATTTTTGCTGCTTGCGCACTGCCGGTATAGACAAGGTCATCGGCTGTGAGCATAGGAACCGCTATCGGTTTTCTTGAGATCTCAGCATTCGCAAACTCCGGTTGTGCACCGTCCAAAGTATAATTCGCACCATCCGCACCACCCAAAGTCCAGCCGCTTGCGGTTACGCTTATGTCACCGCCAACGTTTTTGTCGGCGAAGAATACATCGCCAGATACCGTTACTACGTCGCCCTGAATTACTCCGTCGAGTGTCGGCTCTTCATCTACCGTCGCAACTGTTGTGCCGTCATAGACTTTGCTTTCTACCGTGCCTTCGGTTGCCCAGGTTAGGAATTTCGGAGATATTACCGCTGTTGCAAAAGTCGGAACACCGCTTATTGAGTAGTTAGCCGCGTGAGTGCCGGTTATACCCCAGCCGCCGGATGCAGTTACTGAAACTGCCGTTCCTGCGTTTACGTTTGCAAATGCTACGTCGCCTTCCGATACCGTTACAACATCGCCGCCAAATACGCCGTCAAGTGTCGGCATATTAGCTATTGTCGCAGCATTGTTTCTGTCATATGGTTTTGAATTTACGGTTCCGGCAATCCAAGTCAGCGGTGCTTTCGTTATCTCAAACGTTACAGTTTTTGTGCCGAAGTAGTCATCGTCTTCGTATGTTGCAATAACTTCGTAGGTGCCGACTCTAAACGGTTTTTCGTTTGAAAGTGTGCCGGTGATTGCTCTGTATTCATACGTCCACACTGGGTTTGTGCCTTCTACTACACTCGCATCAAGCTCTGCGTATTCAAACGTTTGCTCTGCGCCGGTGTAAACATTTTCGCCGTCTGCAAACTTAATTTCTGCCGGTTCCTTCGCTATTATCGATACCAAACGAGATACACTAAGATCCGCAGGAATCGTCAGCCATTCAGGTGGGTTAGGATAATTTATCGTGCCGGTAAATGTCTGGTAGTTGTCGCCTGCGGTTCTGTCTAAAGTTTCGCTTCCCCAAACAATTTCGTATGCTACATTCTGTCCTTCAACAGAAATGCTGCCGCTTGTCGGAAGAACCGATGTGCCTAAATCACTTGCTGTAGCCGCATCTTCGCCGCTTACTATTACTCGCACTTCGTTAAATGTCGGCTTTTCTGCCTCAATCGGCGTTATCGTTACCGTTACTTCTGCCGTAACTCCATTGTCATCAATATTAGCATTACCCGTCAATGTGCCCGTGAAGACATATTCCGCATCTTTGGCATCGTAAGCAACAGATGTAGCCCAAACTATCGGCAAGGTTTGTGCTATGTCACCGGATATTGTTACGTCAACGTTTGAAGGTAAGTCGAAAAGAGCAATTATTGCATCGTGATCTTCTGCGTCTTTTGCTTCAAAAGCGGTTTTGCTTGCGTTGGCAACAATCGTTGTAATGTCAGTTACAGTCGCTTGCGTTATCGCCCACGACAACTTCAATTCTTCCGAATCATTCTGAGTTACCCAGATGTAGTTGTCAGCATCGGTCAACTCAACAATTGCTTCGTAATCACCGGCATCAGTTTGAGAATGTCCTCCGGTAATAGAATAAAGCGCGTTATCTGTCGATAATTCAACTTCATGTGACGTTCCGGTATAAACAAAACTTACTTCTGAAAGTTCAGGTTCGGTTACCAGTGCTCTGTTTACTGTCAACGTTACATCTTTAGTTGCCGAAACATTGTAATTCTCTATATCTATACCGTCATTAGCAGTAAAAGTTACATTATACTCACTAACTGTAACTGTTGGCATAATTGTGTTGTCAGTCCAAGCAAAAGAACCTAAAGCGACATCTCCACCAAGCAAAGCAACATCAGCAAGCGTTTTTGTAGGCTCGTAAGTAACCGGATTCGTTGTCGGGAAAATTAGGTCTATCTTGTTCACCGTTACTCCCGAAACTGCAAAGAAATTTTCGCTTCCGTCGCCGGTAACACGAATACCAGCATCGCCTTTGTTAAGCCAAACTGCGCTTGAAGCTCCTTCAACAACCAAACCATTATTCGAAAAAGCATTTACTACATTTGTGCCACTATTCCACGCAATAATTATAGCATCTTCGGTTACGCTACGGTTCACGTTTGCGTTGTCAGTAACAACAATATTGTTTATTGCTCCGCCATAAGCGAATAATATAGCATCGCCGCTCACCGAAAGGTTGATATTATTGGTAGCCTCTGAACTGTAAGCAAATCCGGTGGTTGCTCTTACTAAACCTCCGGAAATGTTTATATTGCCGGTGCTGTTGCTTCCGCTGCGTATCGCCGCACCGCCTGACACTTCGATTAATGCAGTGCCCGAAACGTTGACTGCAGCCTGCCAGTCGTTAAAAATCGCTACACCTGATCCTATTGCTCTCACTGTGCCTCCGGAAACATTAACGGAACGATCACCTGAAGCCATAATGCTGTATATAGCACGCGCATTGGCATTGCTTGCCGTATTTTCTACTGTACCTCCGGTGATATTAAGTGCACCGGTATTGCTTGTAGCAATGGTTCCTGCGGTTGGGAGTGTGGATGCGGAACTTATCATCGCAGTACCTGAAATATTAACAATGCCTGCGCCTGCCATGTGTATTGCTGTGCCTGCTGTTGCGCTTATCACTCCGCCGGAAACATTAAGCGTTCCTGAATTGTTGGTGATTGCTCTTGTTAAATTGCTGGTGCCGGTTTGCGCAATTCTTCCCGACTCCATATTGAACGTGCCTTCGCCGGTCAAATTGATAATCGAAGTAATGGCATCTATTGTATTTCCCGTAAGTTCTGCCTTCCAAACAACAGTTAAATCTGCTGGAATATTGAGCGAGAGCGTTGCGTTGGTTGTCAGCAGTTCGGTGCTTGTTACCGTAATGGTATTACCGTCAATAGTGGCAGTCAGTCCGACAACAGCATTTTCGATTAAAATTTTCAGCACTTCTGCGGGAGTAGCTCCTACGGCTATGCCAAAGATTTCAATAAAGCCGTTGTTAGAACCTACGGTGTATGATATGCCTGCCTTGCCGTTCTGCACATCCCAAGTTGCAATATCCGCATTGTCATTACCATAAATCATCGAAACCAAATCATCGTTACTGCCGGTGATGTAGAGATCACCTACCGCACCGCTCCATGCGATAACTGCGCTGTTTTCGGTAGAACCGGCAGTATTGAAGCCCGTGTGACTGACAACATTGTCACTTGCCGTGCCGTGAGCAAACAATACGGCATTGCCTCTTACCGTAAGAGTTCCTGCATTACCTGCAAAGAAAGCAAATCCGGTGGTGGCTCTTACCAATCCTCCGGAGATGGTTACACTGCCTGCTGCGACTTGGTTGTGGATTGCTCTGCCTGCCGTTGCGCTTACCGTACCTCCGGAAACATTAAGTGTTCCTGCGACTTGGTTGGTGATTGCTCTTGATGTGGTGACAGCGCTCGTTTGCGCAATAGTTCCCGATGCCATATTGAACGTGCCTGTGCCGGTCAAATTGATAATAGAACTATTGGCAGCACTTGTGCTTCCCGTAAGTTCTGCCTCCCATACAACAGTTAAATCTGATGGAATATTGAGCGTAAACGTTGCGTTGTTTGTCAGAAGTTCGGTGCTCGTTACGGTTACGGTATTATTATCAACAACAGCCGTCAGTCCGGCAACAGCATTTTCGATTAAACTTTTCAGCCCTTCTGCAGAATTTGCTCCTACGCCTACGCCCGATACTTCAAAGAAACCGGTGTTAGAGCCTACGGTGTAAGCTATCCCTGCCTTGCCGAGCTGCAAACCCCAAACAGCAATATCTTCAGTAGCACTCGCTTCCGTGCTCAAAACCAGACCGGTGTTACTGCCGGTGGTGTAGAGACTGCCTGTGCCGTTCCATGCGATAACTGCGCTGTTTCCTGTAATACCGGAGAAGTCCGTGTGGCTGATAACATCGCCGCTTGCCGTGCCGTGAGCAAACAATACCGCATCATTGCTTACAGTAAGATTTCCTACATTACCATTCGCAAAGAAAGCATGTCCGGTTGCGGCTCTTACCAAGCCTCCGGTGATGTTAATGCTGCCTTCTGCGGTATGGTTGTGTATTGCTCTGCCTGCGCCTGCTACGCTTACCGTTCCTCCGGAAATGTTGACGGTAGCCGCGCCTGCATTATAGATTGCACGTGCATTGGCAGAAATTGCCGTATGTTGTACCGTTCCTCCCGTTACATTTAGTGTGCCGGCAGCATCTGCTAAATGAATGACTCCTGAAGTTGCAACTACGGTCGCTGCAGTTATTATTGCATTGCCTGAGACGGTGATTGTGCCTGTTCCAAAGTTACGAATGGCTGTAACTCCTCCTATATTGATTATAGTACCGCCCGAAGCGTTAATTGTACCTGCGGCTACGTTATCAATTGCCTGACCTCCCCATACACTTACTGTGCCTCCGGATACATTAACGATCCCCCCGACTTCGTTACGGATAGCATTGTAATTACCTAACTCATTATGCACCGTTCCGCCCAAAACGTTGACAGTTCCTGTGGATTCGTTGTTAATTGTTCTTCCCATTCCGTTGTTGATATGTGTGATGCTTCCAGACTCCATGTTGAACGTGCCTGTGCCCGTTAAGTTAATGAGCGCATTATTTAATGACACGTTTCCAACAAGCTCCGCCTGCCACACCACCGTTCCGTCTTCAGGAATATTAAGCGTGAGCGAAGCATTATTCGTCGCCGTTCCCGTTACCGTAACGACATTACCGCTAGTAGCCGCCGTTAGTCCGCTAACAGCATTAATTGTATTTGCGACATCCTCAATAGTCTGCGCGAATACTCCGAGGGCGATAACTAAGATCGCCGTTATTGTTTTAACTATTCCTTTTTTCATAGAAAGCTCCTGTTTTTAAGATTGTTGAATTGAATTTTTGCGGATTGCGAACAGACAAAATGCTCTCCTTTGCAGAAAAGAACGCTTTTCCCTCGAAAACCCCTGAAATTTCGATGCTTAATGTGTAGGGGGGGGGGGGGCAAAGATAAATTTGCACCGCCCGCTAGGGCCTGTAGTAGCTACCCTGCTAAAACCTAGACCCTGAAGCCCTTGCCTAACAAAAAATACCATGTCGAGGGCAAATATAGAAACTTCCTGAGAAAAAGTCAAGTACTTTTTGGTTTTTAGTCATTTTTTAGCGTTTTTTTAAAAAAATGCCGTGCGGTGGGCAGTTGCCTGCCCTTCTAAGGGGCTAAGCCCAGCTGGCGCTTAGCCTCGGGTAGAGGCACGCCGCTTTCCCAAAGAGCGAAAAGCTCTTCGCGGGCTTCTTGCCGACCATCTTCCCTGCCCTCTTCCCTAGCGCACTTAAGCGCAGCATATCTGTCTCGCTCGTTCTTCATGGATGCCTCGTAGTATGTTCGCTCATCAAGGGAAAAGGTAGAAATTTTGGCAATGCCGAAAATCTTGTCGAACACGCTTTCATCGAACTGCTCGGGCTTCTCCTTCAGCTCATGGGCGTGGCACAGAGAGAAAATGAGCTTGTCCTCTAAGCTCTCGCAATCATCCAGGCTCTTATTGAACCTGGTCAGCCGCACAAATACCATGTTGATGTAATTGTACCGGATCTCAGGGTAGCTGTCGTTGGAAAGTGAAAGATGCTGGACAATATCGTCGTTCCCGAAGTCAAGGTCGAAGCTGAGGAAGCTAAGGGTGTAAACGGGAGGGTAGTTGAAATCCCAGTCTCCCTTCTTGCCGCTGTCGGCAATAGCCATGCATGCGTAGAAAAGCACTCTTTTGATGAAATAGGCCTGCTTTCCTATCTGAACCTCCACTATGAACCTGTTCCCCTGGGAGTCTTCGCAGCGTATGTCGAATACGCAGTCCCTGTTTTCCACTGTCTGGCCTGCCACGTACGGGTTCTTGATATCCACGTCCACTATCGGGTGGGCCAGCTTCTTTGCCAGGAATACGTTGAGCATTACAATCAGCGGCTCCTTTTCGTTTTCGTTTGCGAATGTTTTTTTGAAAGGCATATCGACTTTCAAGTCGGCGAAGTAGCCTTTTCCTTTAGACATGAATTTTAGTTCATTGTCTGCGTTTTTTGCAACCATAGCATGGTCCTCCGTTTTTTGTTTTATTAGTTTAGACGGAGTTCGAGGACAAAAAATACAGCCCCCCCTTATTTTGATAACAACTGTTGACGGATTTTAGCGTTTTTTTGGGGAATGGGGAGTTTTTAAGCGAAAAACGGCGGGTTTGGTTTGGGAGTGGGGAGAAATGAGTCGCTTTCAACGGACATTTGATTATTCTCCCCTTTGCTCTCAGTCCTTTGTTTCATAGAAATAATCAATCTGTTTTTGAATTTTGCCACTATGAAGCAACTTGCGGCGTTTAAGCCGTTCTTGTGCTTCAAGCAATATAGTTTTGATTTTCGTTTCAAATTCATTCTTAGGCGGAAGGTGTGTCCAATACTCCGCAACCGCAATGCCGGCTTTATCCATCTCAAGAAGCTCTATCTTTTCCCGGCTTGCAGTAGCGCAGAGAATTAACCCTATCGGAGCCTCTTCTCCTGCTTGACGTTCATATTTATCAAGCCATTTTAAGTACAGCTCCATTTGCCCTTTATAGGCGGCTTTGAATACACCGATTTTTAGCTCAACCGCCACAAGCCTTTTCAGTATTCTGTGATAAAATAATAAATCAAGAACAATATCCTCATCGTCAATAATCATACGTTTTTGCCGTTCAACAAAAGTAAAGCCTTGACCGAATTCTAAAATGAATTTTTCAAGCTCTGCCTTGAGGCGACAGTGTCGCCACAATTTCATAATCGGTAAATTCTTCGGCAAAACGTAGCATTCGGCGAAGATTTGTCAATTCAAACGAACTTCCATATTTCTCTTGCAATTGCTGCGACAGCATCGCCACAATTCGTTTTCCATAAGTTGCACGCTTCGAATCAAGTATAACCGAATTGACATATCGCCCAATTTCCCAAAACATTAAAGTAACTTCACTGTTAGCATTTGCCAAAACAATTTCTTGTTTTTTCTTACTCATAATACTCCCTACTCCACCCTAAACTGCTTAACATGCAGCAAAATATCGTTTTGCTTGGTGTCAACGCTCCAGTCGCCAGGGCTTAGGCTGTCTATAGATACAGAGCTTACGCAAGATAAATTATCAAAAGAGCAAGGAACGCTTTTTACTAATTCAGAGCCGCTATACCAAGTATGCCACACAGCGTCTAAAATGTTGAAACCTGAATCTAAAAAGGAATAAGCGTAAATTCTGCTTTTAATGCTTCCAATATGAAAAATAGTATCTAAATTCACAGGGCCGCTCTCTGAAACCAAAAGACACATTTCAGTGCTCACGCCAGGAATAGCAGCCTCTGGCGGAATAGGATCTGCCCTTGTGCTAAAAAGCAACAAACGATAAGCAATAAAGAAAAAAAATAAAAGAGCTACGAAAACCGCACCCGGCCGAAGCCTGCTAAGCGGCAAGGACATAAAACCTAAGCCTGAGACTGAACAGACAGTTTATTTAACAACAAACCAACTTTCGACTTGTAGTTCGATGCGCGATTTTTGTTAAAGCCAGCGCGACCTTTGGCAGCGGCTTTATCTAGCATGCTGAAAAGCCTTGGGACTTCTTTGAGAGCCTCTTTAAGGGCTTCGTCTTTTTCAACTTTACCGGCTGCTTTACGTACAATACCGAGGCTTGTGCGTATGGCTGAGCGCGTGGAACGGTTTGCAGCGTTTGCTTTTGCTGCCTGACGCAATCTCTTCACACAAGACTTATTTGGCGGAACCATTTTTTTTGCTGCCACAGAAACTCCAATAAATAAAAATTTTCCCTAAAATATAGTAAAAAAAACTATTTTTGGCAAGGGATTTTTCTATATTTACCGCATAATGCGTTTTATTTTATTATTTTTGATTGCTTTTCTTTTATCTTGCTCCTCGATTGAGAAACGAGAGGCGGTTAGGGCTAACCACGAAAAAGGCATGAATCTTCCCGCCATAGACGATATGATAGTCACTCATAAAAAAGAATATATTGAGCGTTGCTATATGCCAGTTATTAAAAAAATCGCATCAAATTCGCCAAGACCTTGCGAAACCGCATTGCAACAAAGCCTAGAACGCAGATATACCATGAATTTCACGCAAGAACACGTTGATATAGTCGCAGATGAATTATTCTTCAACGATATGCGCGAAAGAATTGTAAAAAGAATGCGCGAAGAGCCAAGCCTGCGGAGAGCCGCCAGTAAAAGGTTCAGCAGCATCGACGAAATGATGGCTTATTACCAATCAATGTACACGTTTAGGAAAACGGAGCATTGATTGGCAGTTAAAGACAGATCTCTCCTCTCACTCTCTTGGCCTTTGGTAGTAACATTCGGTATTGGAATGTCGCTGCCCATGCTCGACAGTTGGTTTCTTTCACGGCGCTCAGTTGAAGCAGCCGCAGGCGTTGGGGCTTTAATGCCTGTTATCGGCACCCTATTTATGGCTATACACGCCTTTTCGCAGGCAGGCGCAAGCATTGCTTCGCAGTTTTTAGGCGGAAGCAAACCCAGGTATGCACAAGTAACCCAAAGCCTTGTTATAGCAGGTAGCGCAGTTTTAGGGCTTGCTATGGGGGTTATGCTTTGGTTTACTACGCCAACCATAGTTTCGCTTATGGGTTTAAGTGGAGAGCCTGCAGATGCGGCTATTAAGTTTTTGCGCGCGCTATCCCCTGCGATAGTTTTCAGATCTTTGCAAGGAACGCTAACGAGCCTGGTGGCGACACACGGGCGCACTATGTGGAACTTGCTCTCAAATGTTATAATGCTTGCAGTGAATACCATTTTGAATATTATATTCATAGGCGGCTACTTTGGCGTTCCGCCATTTATGCAAGGCGTTTACGGGGTGGCAATAGCAACGAATATATCTTGGGTTATTTCCGCTATAGTATTGTGGATTGTGCTTGTTTATTCGCTTGAGCATAAAACCAAAATTAAAGATATTAAAAAAGGATACTTTGTGCTTTTGCCAGATTGGCTGCGCATTGGGGTTCCTGCGGCTGTTGAGCCCGTTAGTTTTCAGCTGTTCCAAGTTTTTCTTGTTGCGCTTTTTGTGAGGCTCGGCGATGTTTCAATGGCGGCAAGAGTTTTTGCGGGCGTTTTCGCCATGTGCGCTGTTGTGTTTAGCGTTGGCTTGGGGAGCGGTTCGCAAATTTTGGTTGCGCATTTGGTTGGCAACAAGGAATTCGATAAAGCAAGCAAAAGAATGCATCAAAGCCTTATTTGGAGCTGCTCATGCGCACTTGTTATAGCTATTACAGTGGCTCTAACTGGGCAGCAATTGCTTTCGCTTTACACAACCAACGCCGATATTTTGCTGCTCGCAGGCGTGCTTCTTTGGTGCGATGTAGTTTTGCAACCATTCAAAGCCGCTAACATTGTTCTCACCAACGCTCTGAGAGCAGCGGGAGATTCAGCATTCCCAGCCGTATATGGAACAATTTCCATGTGGACTCTTGGGCTTGGCACAGCTTTGTTTTTATGCTACGGTCTAAAGCTTGGGGCAGTGGGTCTGTGGCTGGGAATGGCCTCCGATGAATTTTACCGCGCCATTGTAAACTACATTCGCTGGCGCAGAGGAAAATGGAAAAGCAAGGGAGTGATTAGGTAATTGGGCGTTGCAGCCCCAACAACTACCGTTTTTTATAATCAACGTTTGGGCGTAGGATTTGGCCTATGCTTACCAAAATGGAGACTATGGGCTCTTTGTGATCGCCGGAGAGATCGAAAGCGGCTACGCCGCCGTAACCGTTGTTTTTGACGGTGTTGGCGATAGCCTGCATTGAAGGAATGCCGTTGAAGACAATGGTTTCTTGTTCGCTAACAGCTACCTCGCTTTGGCTGGCTTCGTCGAAAGATACTTCGTAAACGGCTGGCCTGTTGAATCTTTCTAGAATATCTTTGTAGGGCAAGGTGCCTTCGTTGCCTGAGCCTATGCCTTCGTGGGAAGAGCCTAAACCCTTGGCTTTGTAAAAAGTTTTGCCGTAGAAAGGAACAATGGGAACCAGTTTGTTTTTGGCTACCCCAGCGGCAGCGAAGGCTGCTAAAATTTTTGCGTTGGAAACGTTGTTGGAGTTTGCTTTGACTACAGGCTCGTTAGCAGAGGCTTCGTCGGTGAGCCAAAGAGAGACCAACTCAATTTTGCTGACATCGCCAAGCGCAGAAGCCAGGGCTTCATCGCCGAGTACTGCGATGGAAACGGCAATGCCTGCGCCAGCCAGTTCGTTTGCCAAGTTAACAAGGCTTGCTGCAGCCTCGGCATCTATTGCGCCGCCATCTAGCTCAAAGCCATCTATGCCATGCTCTTTTTTGAAAGCGAGGGCTGCTTTTACAAAATCTGCGGGGTTTGAATAAGCTTCTGACATAAAGCTTTCGTTGCCTAAGCCGCCAACGGAAACTGTAATTTTGATCTTAGCGTCTTTTGCTCTTTTTACCAAATCTAAAAAATTATCTTTATCGCTTTCATCTACAAAAATGATTTCTGAGCCAGATGGCGCAACATAGCCATAGCGAATTTCCGTTAGGAAATTATAGCGGACATCTGCCGGAGTGAATTGGGAGTATTGCGCCCAGTGCGGGAAATAGCCAATTACATTATTTTGCGCAAGCAGTGGCGCGGCGCATAATAAAATAAAAAATAGCAAAAACTTTTTCATTGCAAACCTCATTTCTTTTCTTGCGTTACATAGATTTTATAGTCATCATTTAAACAGAAGAGATGTTGGCTAAAATCGTAAAAAATTCTTGAATCTTGACCTGTACCGCCTTGATTCCTTACCGCATGACTATCACGGTTTCTCTCTTCTGCTTCTCCATTCTCACAAGATTTATAAGGCCGACCTTCGCTACGCCCAAGTATAAAGTAATGCTGGCGGACAAGCATTGGATCTATATTTTCATTTGAGGCCATTTCTTCCAAATACTCACGAGCCTTTGCTATGTTTTCCTCCAACGGCATAAGCGCGCAAATAATGTTAATCGCCGCTTCTAATTCTGAATCCAGCGAAGTAAAATTCTCTGTTTCCTCTATCATTTTTTTCAAAGAGGTTGGAGATAGCACATCTGCCTCGCATTTTGTAGAATTTGCAATGGAATATTCCAAATCTAAACATTCAGGGTATATGGGATTCCATTCATCCCAACCGCCGTGCCAGCAATCGCCTATATTGCAGGATGTTTCGCTGCTATAGTGATCGTTGTTAGCGTATATTCCTGTACATGCTTTGTTTTTACTCCAGCCTTTTTTTGGGCAAGCTGCATATTCAACGTAAATATCGCCAGCAAAATTTAAATCTGCTTTTAAAAGTTCTGTGCAACGGTTGAATTTTGAGTCTAAGTTTTTATATTTTTCTTGGATTTTAATAATAACCTGACTCATTTTAACATCAGTGTTTATTTTAACATATTCTTCCCAATTGAAATCGACAGGAAGCCCGTAACGTACAAGCGCTTCTTCTTCGTTAACAGATAAATCTGTGCAAGAAAGCAAAAACAAAACGCTAACACACACAAAAACCAATTTCTTTTTCATAAATTACTCTCCTTAAAACTCCACTGTAACTATGGCAGAGGTTATATGTTTGTCTAAATCCAATTCTAATTTGTTTCCTTCAGTATCTTTAGCAGAAATAGAATTAGAAAGGAAGCCGCTCTGCAAAGAAAAGTTCGCTCTCTCACTGATTTTAATTTGTGGACCGCCTATAATCAAGGTTTCGCCTATTTTAATTGTTTTTTCAAATTCCTTGTCTAGCTGCTGGAAACCGCCAACAATGGAAAGTCCGCGCCATATCCCCGCTTTTACGCCTGCCATAAGCCTGTTTGCCTGCGGGTTGAATTGCCCGTTTTCTTCTTTGCTATGCTCATAAGAGCCAGAAATTACAAGGGCTTTATTTAAACCTGCCAAGCGTGCTGCATCAACTTCTATTCCACCGCCAAAACGGGTGTAATCGCTGTTTTTGGAAGAATACATTCCAAAAACGCCACGAAGATTAATAACATTATTCAATGTAAAACTTAAATCTGCTCCGCCGCCCGTTCTATCTGGAGTAGCGTAGCCATAAGGAAGAGCTAAATTAACCGCAGGATCAAGGCGAGAGCTTACTACAGATTCGCGCTCCAGGCGAGTATAAGTTTGCTGCGTGTAAGCATTGCGATAATAATGAGAGAATTTATAGTTATTGTAACCTCCTATAACTTCCTCAAGCCCGCCAGATGCTCCATTCATCGCTATCATTGTAAGGGCGTTCATAGGCAAGGAGTAATATAGAGAGTAATACATATTCTCCAAAGAACTTGTACGGAATTGCTCAAGGGCAGAATTTAAATTCGCATTGCTGTTTAGTATTGGCAGGTTAGGCAAATATGCAGGAGAAGCGGCAAGCTCTGCCTCGAAATATTCATCTACATTCAAAAAATGCCCGGAAAGTTTAGCTTCAAAAGGCCTTTGATTGAATGTAATAGAGGCATTGGCAAGCAATGCAGCCTGATTGTTAAAAGAATTAACTTTAAAAAGCTCAAGCTTGTCTCTCTCTACAATTTGATAAGAAGGATAGCCGTTTTTATCTGCCGGATTGCTGCTGCTTCCAGGCGAGGTATAACTGGGAATGTTAATGTCGTGCCGTATGTTAAGCACTGTATCTCTGATTGTTGTCTCTGCGTATTTGTAATGTTTCCAATCGGAAAGAGCGAATTCTGCTCCTACACTAAAATTTACAGGGCCAGAAAGTAATTTTTTGCCGTTATATCCCAACTCAAAACTCAAGACATTATTTTTTTCATAATCTACTACAAGACTTTTCGTAGAACTGCCGAACCTGTCAAAGGTGTAGATATCGCTTATGGCAAAGGAAAAACCATAAGTTTCCATGCCTATGCGGGCTGCCGTTGAATACCTATCTCTATAAGGGTCAAAATCGTGGAATTCACGATCTGATTGATTGGCCGTTTTACGCAAACGCACAATGGTTCCTTGCAAGAAGATATTATCGAATATACCAACAGGGCTTTTATATTCAACGTTTAAGCCTTGCAAAAGCCTGCGATTTGTGCCGTCTAGATAGCGCTCTTCCATTGCGTCTTTTCTAAGGTTTGAAAAAATTTCTGGCTCCAGAATAAGGTCTGGTTCGGGCAGATAAATGGTTAGAGGCGTGTAGGCAACGCGCATTGTTCCCAAATTGAATTTCAACTTTTTATCTAATATATTGCCATCGTAGCTCCACCACCTGACTATTGGCGAGTTGTTGCCCTCGCGGTAGGCAGATTGCCAGTCTTTATGAAAGCGTAAATCGAAAGTTGCTTTTGTTTCATTGCTGGGACGCACAGAAATATTCAGTAAAAAGTCACTGAACGCCGAATGCTCCGAAACATCTTTGTTATCTGGCAAGGCCTCAGAAGACAAAGTAGAAGATAAAACTCCGCCTTTTGCTCGCCCATTCAAAGCAAAACCAATAACATTTTCTTCTATGCTATCCAAAGCAGAAAGCACAGCTTTTTGGCGGTTGTAAAGAGAGGTATCAGCTTCTTGAGCAAAAGCCAGGCAGGAAAACAAACCCAAAACTATCACAATATATCTCATACTCACCCCTTAAAATTCCACATTGATGGTTGCTTCAAGTATATTACGCGAAAATTCATGTTTTAACCTCTCTGTTCCTGCTTCAACTCCGCCTGCGGCAATATAATCAGGTAAATTTGTTCCTGTTATTCTGTTTATTCCCTCTACATAATCACGCATATCGTAAGTATTGCTAACTTTCATTCTACCGTAATTTATGGAAAGCCAGGCATTGGGAGCTACGGTGTAATCTAACCCTACCATCCATTGATTCTGCACGGACTCTACGATAGGGACAATTTTTGCTTTAAAATCAATTGTTTTTTGAATATCTGCTCCCGCCAAATTTAATTCGGAATTTATTTGCTGATAACCAAAAGTTAAACCAAATCTTCTATAAAAACGGTAATACAAGCCAGCGTTTATAAAGTCGCTGGTATATTCCGCTTTGCCTAAATCGTTATTCCACTCCTGTTCTTTTGCGGAATGCTTATAGCTGCCGCTTAATTCAAGGGGATTAAGCTCAAACCCGAATATTCCCAAAACATTTACCTTTGCTCCGACGCCAAATTCTGTGTATTTCGCAGTATTTGCTTCCTCGCTTGGCGCAGAAAGTTGTTCAAAATTCGCAAATAGCCCTTTTACTTCTGCCAAACCTTTCCAGCTTGCCGTAAGAACTTCTTGAAAGCCCTGGCGATTGGAAGTTGCAAAGCCATTTGGCAAAGCCATTTGCAAGTTAAGATCGGAAAGTTCCTGGAGCAAAGCAAGTTCGGCACGAGTTAGCGTGGCGGCATTCCAAGAGTTTTTAGCATAGGGCGCAACTTGATAGCTTTGCGTTCCTGCGCCAGGACTGTTAAAAGGTGTGCTTGGCATAGGCGAGTGTTTGGGCGTAAAGAAATAAAGGGCATCGAAAGTGGAATAAAGCGGTGCATAAACTCCGTACTTGCTTAGATTACCATCTTTATCGCTGTTTAGTATGCGGCGAGCAAAGAATGAAGGAGTTTGAGCAACATTGTTGAACCATTCGGCATCGTTGCGAATAAAGGAGCTTGAAAGAACTACTTTCACATCGCTTTTATAACCTAAATCTAATTGTGCTAAAATTGCGTTGCCTTTATCTAGCTCTTTGTCATCGGACACGGCAAATTCACCTACTAAGTCGGCAACCAAAGCATTAGCTTTCATTATTCCGGCTATATCTGCGCCTACCCTGCCTGCGAGAACAGTTGTTTTTTGCGCTTCGGAATCCAATGTGCCGAGATAATCGTTAACAACGCCGTGGCATTCGGGGTTATCAGGGTCAGAGCAATAGAAATCGGCAGTTTTTTTATCGTCAAATATTGCCAAATAAGTTGCGCCAAATAGCAAATTTTTATTAAACGGCAATAATTCAATATTACCGCCAAGCAAGAATTTATCGAAGCGAGCTGCCTGCGTTGCACCTGGAATGCCTTCGTTAGGCAGCATATTGCCCATTGCTCCGCCAGCATCTAAGTAACCAGCGCGGCGCAAGCGCGCACCCAATGCCTCAACGCGAAGTTCACCCAAGGCATCGCCAAACTGCGGACGAAATTGCAAATTAAAGCCTTGCAAATTTCTCTGGTTGCCTTCTAATAATGCTTCTTTTTGAGCTACTTCTCTTTTGCGAGCAAAAACCATTGGCTCATACATTATGTCTAAACCGGGCACATAAAGGGTGAGCGGAGAATATGCCTGGCGAAAATCTCCAACAACCCAGTAGAACCAATTATCAATATTGCCCTCTATGTTCATCCAAGGAGAGTTTACCGTTGTGGCAGCGGCAGCGAAAAATTCCTGCGAGCCAGCACCCAAACGCAATTTCAAATTAGCGCCTATAATATCCCAAGGACGAAACCTAAAATCTAAATCTAATTGTACAAATTCGGCTATTTCACGATCTGGCAAAGCGTTAACATACATACCGCTGGAAAGCGGCGCTTCGTTTGGCGATTTAAAATGAGAATTAAAAGAAGCACTGCGAACAGTTCCGCCTATTTCTATTCCCTTGCGAGCATTGATTGCCTCTACCCTGTTATCTATAGTTTGCTGGAGCTCTTCTGTGGCAAAAACCAAAGAGCAAGTGGCAAAAAAAGTAAAAATTTGTTTTTTCATATCTCATTGCCTCGCTTTAAAACCAAACCTTTGTCTCGGCTTGAACGTGATGGGCTTTCCAATTATTCTGCGGCAAATTTTCATCATTATTGGTTAAATATTTGTAGCGGAAATGCAAACCAGCACGAGCAGCAAAATCCCAATCAAAGCCAAAACCCAGCGCAGTATGCAAAATATTTATTGGAGAAAGCTGAAAATAAGCCCCATTTCCAAACGGATTTCTGCCATTAAAGGGATAAAGCCCAGCATAAGCACTGCCAGCAGGATCATTCACGCCACTAACGCCAACATAAGCCTTTTCTGCGCGAAAATTTTCAAAACCCATAATTAAAACTCCGTGCAAGTTCGGGGTAATTGCTACTGCCGGCTCAGATTGCATAAACAAGCTCCACATAAGCATATTTTTGCTGTATTTATCGGTATAAGCAACTGGAATAAAATCGGAGGAAACGCCAGAGAGCGAAGTAAAGAGGGAAAGCATTATGTTTCTATCTGTGTTAAACCAATGCCCAATATCGTAACCCATGTCCACCGCAACGGTAGAATTCCATTTTACATTGCTTGGCAAATTGCAAACTGCCTCGGAGTCTGCGACGTAGTGACCAATTTGTGCGCAAGCAAAGGCATCTTGAACGCTTTCATAAGGAGTAAAGGCATCCCAGGTTTCGCCATAGCCGCTACGCAAACCGCCTGTTCTATCTGTGAGCCTGTATTTAGAGCCTTCTTCTCTTCCGGCTAATCTGTTAACATAGCGCAGTCCGCTTCCATTTGTTAGCCCAGAATCGAGAGTGAAGTAAGGGTTGTGCCTTGTCCATGAAAAAGAAGTTTCCCATAACTGCCGCCCAACCAAATTATACTTGAAGTTTATTACATCGTCACCTGCGCTTACCTGCCTGTGAATGCCATACTGAAAATCAAAGCGGCCGCGGTTAAATTCCGGTTCTATTTTTATATTTCCACCCATCATATTGGGGCCATAGCGATAAGTGCCAGCGCCCACGTAAAATTGATCTTTGCGCCATGCAGGAAATCTATCGGGGTTAGCCATTGAATAGGGTGAGTAAAAATTCTTGGGCAAATAGATAAATTCTAAAGTGACAGGCTGCCAGTGTTTATCTTGCGCTTTTGCATAAATGCCGAAAGCAGGCGTGGACTTTGCCGAGCTGTTATCTTTTGCGTTATAGCAACCAGGAGAAAAATTATTAGGAGCACAGATAGAAGAGCTTGGATCTTGGTTATAATTTTGCCTAAAAACTGTTGTATCGTCCCAACTGAGCGCTAAATCGAATGCCAAGAAAAATCGCGGGGTTAAATTTCCTTTCAAATCAACGGAAGCAACACGCAGATTTTCAAATTTTATGGTTTCATCGGCACGATTTAAATAATTAGTGCTAATTTCTCTTTCGTATATTTGAGCAGCATCGAAATCGACACCCATGTAATTTGCGCCTACCGTTAAACTTGCCTGGCCAAACTCAATTTTTTCCTTTGCAAAACGGCCTCCTATAGCAGTGCCACGATAATCGTAGGTGCCTCTCAGCTCTGTTTCAGTGCCATCTACAGAACTTAGGCGCAAGCCATCTCTAGTTCCTATATCAATGGAATTGGGCTGAGAAAACAGCAATTGCCCCTTTAAATTCCACGGCAGAGTGTGCACATCCAGAAGCATTCCGCCAAAGGGGCGATTTGTCCAAAATGCTCTGCCGCCTTCTTTTACTGGCTTAAAGCTTTTTTCTTTGTAATAAGTGCTAACTACCTTTTCTTCTTCGTAGAGTTCATATTGAGAAACAAAACGCGGACTGGTTTCGCGTTCCCACATGCTTAAAGGGCTTTGGTTTACCCAAATAACGCCACCCATAAGAAATGTTGCGCCGAAAATACCGCCGCGCATATCCATGCCCACAGTCATATTTTCGTTTATGGATGCTCCGTAAAAATCTGTTGCCGGATGAAAACCTTGCACTCTTTCGCCTGGGCTGCCCAAGCCTTCGGAATTAGGAGTAAAAGCAGCTTGATTTGCGAAAAAGCCAGTAAAATCGAAAGGCAAATAAAGGCTGGAAAATACTGTTAAATAAGAGGCCGGAGAAACTACTATGTTAGCATTGAGCCCTGAATTTACTAAGGTGCGCATTGACTCGTTGTTGGTGCGACTAAGGTGCATGGTAGATGCTTGGAAATAATCGAAATGCTTAAAACGTACGGTAAAATCGCCAGAAACAGCAACGGGGGAATCGTCTTTGCCTATAACCGTGGAGCCAGCGTATTCCCCAAGAGAATCTAAACGGGCTTCTATTTGCGATAATTTACTCTCGGCACTGCTTTCGGCAAATGCAAAGGCTGCTAGAAACAACAAACTAAATAAAATTTTCACTCTCATTTAAGCCTCACAAAACATTACGGAACGGATAACCGGCGGGACCTTTATATTCTTCACCAACCTTTTTAATAACTATATCGTCTAGCCAAACTTTGAATTCTTTGTTGTCGTCTTTGCGCACTTCTATTCTAAAGCCCTTTAGGTTGCTCCAGGAGAAGGGCATAAAAACTTCTCTTTGGTTTTTAGCATCCCAATAAACGCCCATATCTCCGAATAATTTAAGCGGAATGCTTATTCTTTGCCATTCTGTTGTTATTTCGCCAAAGCTTTTGGAGCCAATCTTCACCTGCAGGCTCTCTCCATTGCTTCTTACGCCATCGTCCACAAGAACGTATTGGGCTACTTCGCCGCCTTTATTGCCTTTAATCCAAAATTCCAAAACGCCTGTTTCTAAATAGGGGGTTACGTCTGCAGAGCCTGCTATGCAGATTGCCACGCCGGAAAAGTCGCTTGCTATCAACTCTATTTCCATTGATAAATCGCCTTCCATGGCGTATCTGTCGGTCATTCTTGGCTCGGGGTTTTCGCGAGGATACTGGTAGGTGTAGCCACCGCCTCTGGGAATGCCTTCGCGCATAATTATTACCAGAACGTCTTGATCGGCATGGAAAGGTTTAGGGGTTTTTTGCACAAAGCGCTGAGAGTCACGGTCTCTATAGTTGCCGAAAGCGGCAAAAGAAGCAACTGAAAACAAAAGCAACATAACCAAGGAAACAGAAATTATTCTGTTCAAAGCAAAGTTTCTAAAAGACATATCGTAAATATACATTTTTTTTCCTGAAATGAAACAATTTATTTAAAAAATCTTAAAATTTTTGTTTGTTTAACGCCATTTTGCCTAGAAACAAGAATATAAACTCCATTATTTAGCTTCCATTCTGCAATAGAGCCTTGAAATTCCCCTATTTTTTTGCCTTGCAGCGAATATACCTCAACGATATCGCCAGGCTGCAGCAAAAAGGGCTTGTTATTTGGCAGCACCGAAGTAGAGCCATCACAGTCAGCGGGGATTCGATCCAAGTTCCAGGGAACGCATTTATAGTATTCATTTAATTTTCTGAATATGTATTTCCCAGATTCGGTCATTTTTGTTTCATCGCTCCAGTTTGCTGTTACGCTTTGGTCAAAAGTCTCGCCGCCTCGAAGCGGAACCGTGCCGAAAAACGCTGAACCTTCGTATTTATCGTTTACATTCCAAGCAACATAAGATATTCTTTTGCTATCTAGATATTTGCGCCATTCTTCTGAACGGGCAAAGTTGTGCGTGTTGTAGTTATTAGTATTGTTGTTGCAAGTGCTCACTAAAGGACTGCACCCGCCATCTGAGTG
>JAITFT010000009.1 GCA_031281155.1 Candidatus Fibrimonadaceae bacterium | reverse complement strand
CTACGCATTTCCCGCCTTCCACTCCATCACCTGCCGTTTTTTTTTTTTATTTGCCAAATCGGCCTTGCCCCTATTCGTTTGAACCTCGCCAGAGACGACAACTCCGCAGCCACGCAAAAAGGCAAGCAAACAAGAACGGCAAAGCCATTCCTGAGCGGTCATTTTGTAACCCTGATACTTAATATTTTGTTTGGCGGCTCCATCGAAATCGTTGAAGCCTTTGTATGTGGCTACGCCGCTCATATCCAAGCGGATAACGGGGCTGGGCTCAAAACCAGGCCTGTTTAAAAACTCCTCTGCGTACAAGCCTTTGAACAGTTCTACGCAGCCCTCTTCGCGTATATTTGCGAAGGTTTGAATACCTGTAGGCAATTTTGGGAGTTTGGGTTGCATAAAGGGTAAGATAGAAAAAATCCGCCATCTACGCCCCAGCGCTATGTCATAAATAAACGCTCACAGCCAAAGTAACGCCCATTGCTCCGCTATGGGCGGCGTGTCATGCTCGCTCCGCCAGCATATCACGCTAGTCGAGTAGACAGCTCGGCTTTCGCCGTCTGCCCCACTGGCTCTTTTTGCCATTGCGGACAGCGGACGGGGCACCTCGGAAGAACAGGCGCTGCGGGAGTTTTACCTAACCCTGTACACAGGCGCATTTGGCTTTCTTTCGTTTGCCTTAACTTGAGCACCCTTCACGTTCACGAATGAAGAATTCGTGAGCAGCTTGTTGTTCAGCTCGGGAGCTATGTTATCTGGCTGCGCAAGGTCCATTTTAACTTCTGCTTTTTTGATGGAGATTTGCTGCACAGCGTTGGCGCTTAGGTTCTCAGCGGAACGCACTAGCGGCATGCCGTTTTGCATAACGCCCAGAAGCTCGTAGCCCTCGCCGACCTTTTGGCTAGCTAGGTGGCTAAGCTCTTCTGCGGTTAAGCCTGCGCTCTTGCCATACCATGCAGAAATATCGCTGGCATCTAGGCTCTGCACGGAAAGCTGCGCTCTCTTTGTGGAAAGAGAGATTTGGCTGCCGTTTCTATCAATCACCAGATTGATGGAAGTTCCGGCTTCGCCGCGCAAAAAGCCGATTTGCATTTCTTGCGAAATTGCGGAAAGGTCGGCTCCGTTTGCTGAGAGTATAAGGTCGCCAGATTGCAAACCTATACTTTCGGCAGGGGAGTTTGGAATAACGCCGGCAACTTTTACGCCGCTTTTGCTAGTCCAAACCGATATGCCAAGCCCACCGAAGCTTTCGGATTGGCTGGCCATTGCCGCAGTGGCAAACGCGGCGGTGATTAACAGGGATTTGATGATTTTTTTCATGTTGTTCTCCTTGGTTAGTGTTTTTGGTTTTGTTTAGCCTTTGCCAAGGCCTCTAGGTTTTCTTTTAAATAATCTTTTGTGACAGTATGAGTTATGCGCTTTAGAGCTTGGTCCCTAAGCTGCCGAACCCGCTCGTGCGATATGTTCATGGCCTCGCCAACCGCCCGCAGAGTTTGCGGCGTGTCAAAGCCAACGCCGTAAAGGCCGGCTAAAACACTGTACTCCCTTGGAGGCAAGGCCTTCAGTATGCTTCTAATGCCGTCTTCTACGGCTTGTATTTCGGAATGAGCTTCTGGGTCTATAGCTGCGGCATCTGGCAGGGACTCTGCATAGGAGGATTTGCTATCTGCCTTTAAAGGGCTGTCTATGCTGACTCCTTTTTGACCCATCAGTATAAGGCTTTTAATTTCTTCACTCACGTCTTGCCCCATAGCTTGATCCTTTAAACCCTTGCGTATTCGCAAATGCTGGTTCGCAGGCAAGCGCACCAGGTTTCCTTGCTCGTTGATAGCCTTTGTTATGTAAGCTTTTATCCACCACACACCATAAGTTATAAATTTTATTCCCCTTGAATTATCAAATGTCTCAATAGCGCGCATTAAACCCATTGCGCCTTCGCTCATCAAGTCGGATATGGGAATAGGGCAGCCTCTGTATTGAATTGCCACTTTCACCACAAAACGCATATTTGCATCTATAATTTTTTGCCTTGCCACGGGGTTATTCTTGTTTTCAAGTAATAGGGCTTCCTCTTCCCTTGTTAGGGGAGAAGTCTTTCGGATATCGTCTAGATACCTTTTTAAAGCAACATCGTTAGAATCTATTCGCAAGATTTCCTCAAAATAAACACTGTTAAGGTAGAAAAATACATTAAAATTTTGGAAAAAGCTAAAAAAAAAATAACATTTACTATTTTGCGCCAAGTGAAAGAAGAACCAACAGTTTCAGTTTGGGATAAATTTTGGAATCAGAAAAAGGATTTGAGCAAAGTCTATCCCTCTTCGCCTGCTGTGCTTGAGGCTATTTTAGCCATGGGTTCGGTTGAAGGCTTGCGGGTTTTGGAGCTTGGAGCTGGCACGGGCAGAGACAGCCTTGCCTTGGCAAAGGCGGGTGCGCAGGTGTTTATTCTGGATTATTCAACAGAATCCCTGAAAATAAGCAGGGAGCTTAGGGTAGAGGCTCCCGGAAACCTGCATTTGGTTCAAGGCGATGCCCTTAATTCCCCTTTCCCAAGCGAAAGCTTCGATATAGTCTTTCACCAAGGCTTGGCAGAGCATTTTAGAGATCCCTTGCCTTTGCTCAAGGAAAACGCCAGGCTTTTGAAAAAAGGCGGTCTTTGCCTCTGCGACGTTCCTCAAACATTCCACCTTTACACCCTGCTTAAACAGGCTCTAATAGCAATGAACAAATGGTTCGCCGGCTGGGAAACCCAATTCACCATGCCCCAGCTAAGAAAACTAATGAAAACCGCAGGTTTTGAAATAGCCCACGAATACGGTGACTGGATGCGCCCAAACCTCCTCTACAGAATTTTAAGAGAAATATGCTTTAAATTTAAGATAGAACTGCCAAAATACCCCTTGCAGGGAACAACATATCAAGAATGCAAAGATAAGTTGTTAAACGCTATAAGTCGTTGTAATATAAGCAGATACACACAAGTTTGCGTAGGGGTTATAGGAAGAAAATGAGAATTTTAGTGCTTAATTATCGCGACATAACGCATCCCATGGCAGGCGGAGCCGAAGTGCATCTGCACCGAATTTTCGGCAAACTAGCCGAGCTAGGTCACCCAGTAATGCTATTCACAACGAGTTACAAAACCAACTCTCAACTCACCCCCGCTCCCCAGCGCGAAACAATAGATGGCATAGAGGTAGTCCGCTGCGGCGGCGATTTACTCTTTCCTTTGAATTGTATTTTAAGGGTTCCACGGCTTATAAAAGAGTTTAAGCCAGATATTATTGTTGAGGATTTAAATAAGCTACCGCTCTTTTCTCCATGGATAACAAAAACTCCTAAGTTAATACAAATCTTGCACTTATGGAAATCTTCCATATTCAAAGAAGCCTCTTTTCCGGTTGCTTTTGGGGTGTGGCTGGGGGAAAGGCTTATTCCTTTTATTTATAAAAACTGCCTTTTTGCAGCTATTAGCCCCAGTGCGAAAAATGAGCTGGGCGAGCTTGGAATTTCAAAAGAAAGGGTTTCTGTTATTTACTGCGGCATGGAAAGCGAGTATTTGGAAATGGAGAAGGTTAGGGATAAGTCCTTGTATTTCCTGTGGTTAGGAAGATTTAGAAAATACAAGGGCGTGTGGGTTGCGCTTAAAGCCTTTAAAATTTTTGCGAAAAAGCACTCTAATGTAAGGCTGATCTTTGCGGGTTCCGGCCCGGAAGAAGCAAAAATGCGAGCTAAGATAAAGGAATGGAATTTAGAGGATAGGGTTGAAATTTTAGGAAAAGTAGGCGAAAAGGAAAAAATGGAGCTTATGGGCAGGGCTCTTTGCCTGCTTCAAACGAGCTACAAAGAGGGCTGGGGCTTAACCGTTATTGAGGCTGGGGCTTGCGGAACCGCGAGCGTAGCGAGCAATGTATCTGGGCTCTGCGACAGCGTTAAAGACCGCGAAACGGGTTTGCTGTTCAAGGCGGGCTGCGCAAAGGATTGCGCCAAAAAAATGGTAGAAGTCTATACAAACGCAGACCTGCGAAACAACCTGGAAACCGCCGCAAAAACCTGGGCTTCCTCCTTCAGCTGGGAAACCGCCGCAAAAGAGACTTTATTTTTGATGCAAAAGATAGTTAGTGAAGAGCTCATTTCACCAAAAACTTAACGCTCGGCATACCGCGGGCTCTTGCAAAATACACACCGCTGCGCAAATTCAAATGCAAAGTTTGCTTGCCTTGTACATTATAACTCGCTACTTTTTCCTGACTTCGACATTTTTTTGAGTTAAAGTTGTAAGTTGCTGATATATAATGAGTTGCGTTTTTTATTTTTTGGAAATGGGAGGCGCAGGCTGAAAAATAGTAGATTTTGTGGTCAATTCCCCTCTGGGGAG
>JAITFT010000204.1 GCA_031281155.1 Candidatus Fibrimonadaceae bacterium | reverse complement strand
GAATTTCCACCGTTGACTCCAGGGTTACCTGACTGCCATCTTGCATGTAAAAGGTTGAAAGGCGTAAAAACATCACTTCCACCAGCTCCGCCATTGCCTACAGTTATGGTAAAAGTGGTTGATTGCGATACAGAGAATTTTGTGTAAGCCACTGATCCACCCCCACCACCTGCGCCAGTTCCTTCATGACTAGCAGCCATATTGTGAAATTCGTACCCACCTTGTCCGCCGCCGCCAGCTCCAAGTGCGTAAATTTCTATTGTAGCAGGATAAGTCACATTATTTGGCAAAGTATATGTATGATTTCCGGCAGTTGTGAATCTCCCTGTTTCAACCATCCTTGTCATCGTCCACAAATTATCTTCCTGTTCTTTTGCCCGTTTCAAAAATTCATTTTTCAATTCCTCTGCCAATTCCAACTCACCACTCGCTGCTGCCAATTCCCACACAGAAATAAAACTTTCATCAAATTTACCTATACCGCAAATATCCGCTTTGTCTTTTATTGAGTTTAACCAAATAGTGTAATTGCTTTCGATTTGTCCCACGCTAGACACGTTAACAAGTTCTCCGCCATAAGTACGAGAACGGAATGTGCTGTTGTTTTCCAATTCTTGCCAACCTTGTTTCTCCCGTTCTTGCCAGTCACTTGATAGACCAACAGATGCGCCAGCCATTGATTTTACCGAGAGGCTTGCCCGCAATGCAGTTGATAGTTCTTCTGTACTACTACCTAGTTCGGTACCATGGTATGCGTAATTATATTCCATGGCCCCACCTTTGTAGTATTGTATAAAAATGTGAGAGCCGTACCGATCTAAAATTTGCGTTGCGGTTCTTGAACGTAGATCGGCGACAAATCCTTCTGTTAGATATTCTACCAGCTTTTCCGCTGTCGCACGACCGTGACCGATATATTCGTGATGCGTATAGTGGTAAGAACGTCCACGCAAATAGGTATGTTCGTCAACTCTGCTTTCGTTTAGTTGTACGCCAAATTCCGTTTCAAATTTCCCGCTGAATAATACGCCTTTAAAGGGAACGCTTGCACTTAAGCCTAAACCTATACGCTCGTTTCTTTCACTATAAAACTCAGTTAAACTATTTCCGACAAACGTCTCAAATTCTTGCATACCCATCTGCTCGGAAACGATTAAACCATCATTATTCATTCTTTTTTGATCTAAAACTGGATGCAACATTCTCACATCAACTCTGTTTATGTACGAGCTTTGTATTACATCATACCCGTATCCCAAATACGTTCCACTTTGTTGCGAATCTGAAGAAGTATTTGATTGCGAATCCGAAGAAACGCCAGGCACTAAATTCTGATCATCCGAAGAAGAATCATTAGAACAGTTCACTAAAAAAAATCCGAAAAGCAATGTTATAAACATAAGCAACATTTTTCTAACAATCATGATATCCTCCTAAGAACATTCCTGCTTTACGCAGTGTTGCGTTAGACCAACCAATCCTATGTAAGCGAGTAAAATCAGCCAATTAAACTCAGTTAGCTCACCTATAAAAGAACCTGATTTAAGCATTATATCAGCGACTAGCAAGAATATAATTTTACTCACTAAGCCTGCTATGGAAACATTACGTAGCACAGCAAAAGACTTGTCTTGCAATGCTAATACAAACAAAGTAGCAGGAATAATTACAAATATTAAAACAAGCGGGTTGCTATAAAAATTATCCTTGCCCATAGCAAAATCCCAACCCGTAGCCGCTGCGTTGATATTTGTGAACCAACTACTGTGATTGACACTCACAAGAGGCAAGGTAAAGAAAAATACGCATAATAAAAAAGCGCATACCTTGATAATATTTTTCATACGTTACTCCTTTTGTCAATTGTTATTTTTTGCCTTCTCAGGCCTTCTTTCAAGTTTTCCAAAAAAATAACCATACTACACTCCCTGCCTTTCAGCAGTTAAATCACTCGCCAGACCCTGCCCCACAAGCTCACGAGCGATACAATCTCCCCCCTGTTTTACCAGGCAACGCAGAATTTTAAAATTCATTTTTACTAAATTTTCAATTATCATGCCCTAAATATACATTATTTTAACTAAATAAATGCTAAAAATATGTAAAAAAAGTTTATTTTTCATAAATTTTCTATAATTTTTTCATTTTTTTAACGAAATTCTCTAATATGAGTGAGGAAAAACAGTTTTTAGGCCTAAAAAAATTTCGTGAACGCATGAAATTAAAGCAAAATGAGATGGCAAAAGAGCTTGGGCAAAGCCCATCAAACTATCATCATTGGGAAACTGGCAAGTACGAAGTTACTTTTTCCGCTATAAAAAAACTCTTCGAAATGGGGGCGACCGTTGAAGAGTTGTTTGGCGTAACATATACCGGCGGAACTTCGCCCCTTGAGAACCCCAAAATCACCAAAGAACAAGCCATAAATATAGTACGAGCCGGACTAGCAGGGATTTTGCACAGCGGCGTTGTTAAGAATAGCAATGTGTTGGAGGGGTAGGGCTGCTCAAATAAATTTACCCTTAAAATACTTCGCCATATCACGGTCAAATTCAGAAATATACTCTTTGTCCTGCTCAATGCGAAATCGCTCATACACATTTTCTGCTTTTTTAACTGCTTCCTCATGTGATACACTTCCCTTTCCATTAAAAATTTTGCGACGATTGTTTTTTAAGAAAGTATCAGTTTCTTTAAGCCAATCTGCCATACTCATCAAAACTTCGTCTTCCGCCATAAGCTCTGCATAATCAATGAACATTGTAACAATACGATTTAAGCGTGAAATTTCTTTTTCATTAAGGTAATTTTTCGCAATAGATACATCGCTTTTTATTATTTTACCACTTGGCGCGCCTTTCCACGTTGTTAGCCCCATTGTCGGATGACTAAAGCTCACGCGTTCGATTATTAGTTCAGCGGCAGTCTTGCCTGTTATCGCAAAATGAAGTTTATTCTGAACAAAGGAGTAAAAATCACGAGTGGTTTGACTGCTTTTATCATAATCGTAGCTGCACTGTTCGAAAATATCCGCGATTTTTTGATATGCTCGACGTTCACTTGCACGAATTTCACGAATACGTTCGAGTAATTCATCAAAATAATCCTTGCCGAATGGCTTGCCGTTTTTAAGCATGTCGTCGTTTAAAAGGTAGCCCTTTTGAATATATTCCCCAAGTGTTTTAGTTGCCCACTGGCGAAAGCGAGTAGCTTTTTTTGAGTTTACACGATAACCCACGGCAATGATTGCATCGAGGTTATAAAATTCAATATGTCGCATAACTTCGCGGCTACCCTCAATTTGAACTTGTGCAAATTTTGCACAAGTTGAAGCTTTGCCTAATTCTTCGTCTTCGTAGATATTCAATAAGTGCTTTGTGACAACGCTTCTGTCAGTATCAAATAAATCAGCAATCGCTTTTTGTGTTAACCAAAATGTCTCTTTTTCAAAGCGAATGGAAACAGATACTTTTCCATCATTTGTTGAGTAAAGTACAATATTACCTTCATTCATAGTTGGAAATATAGAAAAGTAATTGAAGCAAAACCAGCTTGCAAAAGAGCTTGGGCAAAGTCCAGCGGCATATCACCATTGGGAAATGGGTAAAAATGACCCTCCTTTTGAAGCAGTGCAAAAACTCTTCGAAATGGGGGCAACCGTTGAAGAGTTGTTTGGCGTAACATATACCGGCGGAAATTCACCCCTTGAGAACCCAAAAATCACCAAAGAACAAGCCATAAATATAGTGCGAGCCGGACTAGCAGGGATTTTGCACAGCGGCGTTGTTAAGAATAGCAATGTGTTGGAGGGGTAGCTTAGGCTGACCGTTCATTGCTTACGCACTAAAAATTAATTTTCTATCTTATGAACGGTGGAGCCTGTACCGCTGGACGTTTCGGACGTTGTATCGGAGGCTTTTGCATCAGTGACCGTGGCAAGGGCTCCACTTTCTTTTCCCGAATACATAGTTTGTACTCTAAGGTCGTATGACTTTTTTGATACATAGGAAACTACCGTAGTTCGCCCATTAATCGTCTTAACAAACTTGATAACAGGTCGCCCACGATAAAGCTCATCATCTAGTATGATTTTATCCATAGCTGGATTGAAAATATCAAACCCTTGGGAAAGCACAAGCCGGACTGGCAGGGATTTTGCATAGCGGCGTTGTTAAGAATAGCAATGTGTTGGAGGGGTAGCTTAGGCTGACCGTTGAGCACAGCCCAATTTAGAGGCGCAATTCCGCTCGGCGAAATCCCATAGTTTCCCACTTTGAGCGAGTTTCTTCTATGTACTTCTGATAATTATGAAAGCCGCCGTGCTCTTCTAACAATGCAGCACGAATGCGATAAACTTCTTCTACAGGGTCATCAAGTTCTTTGTAGTCCATTTTTTACCTCCTCAGATTTTAAAAAAGTTTCGGGATTTAAAAAACAGTCCGTTTTAGCTCTTTGAGGAATGTCCAAGTAATTAAAATATTCCTTTGCTAACTGATCGACTTCTGCCGTTTTTGAAACAAATGGGATATCTTTTATTAAATCCAATCTTCTTTTTGCCGCATTAACATCGCCTTTGCTGCACTCTTCCAAAACATATTCGCTTGTATACAAATCATATTTTTGCCTTTCATTTTCCCAAAAGAATCTCGTTATCTCTTGACGATAGGCATTAGTAATATCTCTGCTGGGTTTCGCAGTAATAATGCTAGGTATGGTGGTTTCTATATAAACCTTTTTTTTAAGCGACTCCATAAGAGTGAAATATAGAAAATAAATAAACCCACGCATTCAGGCACTCTGTGCCACCCTAGGAATGCTCACCCACCTGATGCTGCCCGTGAGCGGCTGCCCAGCCATTCCTCCTTCGCTCGCAATATACGCCGCACGGATTGATTAAGCCTGTCTTCATCGAATGCGCCGGAATTGTAGCCGTCTAGGAGGGCTTTAAATGCCAGCTTTGGGTCTGTGGGCATGAGCAGGATATCTGCTCCGGCGAGAAATGCGCCGAGGGCAATTTGGGCACCGGTGAAACTGTCGGTTAGAGCGCGCATATCCAAACCATCGGCGATGATTAGCCCGTCGAAGCCAATATCCTTACGCAGAACATCTTCCATCCAGAAATTCGAAAGAGTGGCAGGGAGAGTGCCAGACTCTACAAGAGATGCTTTCCAATCTAGCAGAAAGCGAGTGTCTTTAAAGGCGGGGGTGGCAATATGGCCAACCATTATCGCATCTGTGCCTGCTTTGGATGCTCTTATAAAAGGCAGGGCTTCCATTTGGTCGAAGCGTTCGCGCCCATGAGGATAGATAGCTAGTTGATAATGACTGTCTTCGCGGGTATCTCCGTGGCCAGGAAAGTGCTTGGTAACGGATAGCACCCCTTCTGATGCAAAGCCCCGTATTGTGGCTTCTACCATATCTCCCACGATATCTGGGGT
>JAITFT010000035.1 GCA_031281155.1 Candidatus Fibrimonadaceae bacterium | reverse complement strand
TTTTTTTTTTTTTTTCTCTCGAAATTTACTCAAAAAAGCGGGCTTGTGCAGAATTCTAAAATACATAATGAGCTCGGCGAGGCAATTTTAAAATCCGAAAGGCTGGAGAGCTGGCTTGGCAAAAGAAAGGAATGGGAAATGCAGACTTTGGGTTTGATTTATGCAAGCGGTGCGCGAGGCTTGCATTTGCTGGAATTGGAAAGCAATTTGGAAATAGACCAAAAATCCTTAAAAGCATTTTTGAACGAAGCCATAAGTGAAATATTTATATGGCATGCAAAGTGCCAAAATTTCTTTATATACTACGGATTTAGTGATTTTGAAAATGCTTTTTTAAAATCACTAATAAAAAACGATGAGTCAGAAACTGCGACTTGGATTTCAAATGACAGAAAAGCGGAATTGCATTTGATACTTATATTGTCTAAAATACAGCTCGGTAAAATTTCTGTTAAAAAAGACCATTCCTTGAGTAGTTTGTCAAAAAAACATATGGCAGAAATTTTCAACCTTAACAAAGAAAGCAAAATTGATAAAGCAGCAGAAGATGAAATAAGCTTGCTTTTTTCATTTCTCGTTTCTCAAAAATGGGTTACAAAAAACATGGAAACCGGTGAGCTTATGCTTTTGCCGGAAGTTTTTTGCTTTTTGCAAAAAAACGGTTTCAGGCTTTTTTCTGAATTGATTTTTTGGTGGGAGTGCGAAAGATTTAAAGGCAGTTTGCAAAAATTGCTCGGCTTTTTTGAGAAGCCGCTTGATGCTTTAAGTGCCGCCCAGTTGCTCTGGCCTTACGATACCCATTCAAGATTGCCAAAAAACAAATCTGCCATATCTTGGATTACTTTGCCTCTGCCGCTTAGGGAATTGTATATTTTGGGGATTTTAAAAATGCAAAAGAAAAAGCATATAACAACATTTTCACTTTCGGAATATGGAAGGATGATTTTCTTCGCAAAGCAGTCGCATCATAGCATTTCCGAGCCTATTATAGCCTGCAGTTCAAATTTTGAATGGCTTATTTCGCAAAACAACGGGCCTTTAAAAATTTTCCAAATGTCATGTTTTGCACAAATAAAAAACAAAGAAGACCCTTTACGTTTTGCTCTTAACAGGGAATCTTTTTTAGGCGGCCTTCGTTCAGGTTTGCCAAGCGATTATATTCAAGATTTTCTTTTCTGGAATAAAGCTGCCTCGAATGTAGCTGTGGCTCTCGCCGATTGGAGTCGCATACACAGTGACTCTTCTATAGACACCTTACGTATTTTGCGGATAAATAAGCCAGAAAAATTTGCAGAGTTAGCGGCCTACAAGCCTTTTACTGATTGTACTGACGAAAGCATTCCTAATTGGGGGTTTGTGATTAAACCCGAATACGAAAGAAGAATTCGCGATATACTTTTGCATTTTTCTCTGGAACCATCCTCTGCTATCGACCCGCAAAATATTCAACTTTTATCTGAGTTAACAGAAACTGCAAATTTCAAGCTTCCTCACCCGGCTCCCAACGGCGGACCAATATTTCTCTAAGCTCCTGCCTTAACAAAACTCCAAGGCCTTCGCTACCGCTTTCGCTTTGTTTATCGTTTCTTGCCGCTCCTTTTCGGGGTCGCTATCTGCTACAATGCCGGCTCCTGCTTGCAATGTTAGCTTGCCGTTTTGAACCACGGCTGTGCGAATGCAAATTGCAAAATCCATTTTCCCATCGAAAGATAAGTAGCCTACCGCTCCGCCGTAATTGCCTCTTGGCCTGGTTTCGCACTCGGCAATTAACTCCATAGCTTTTGCCTTTGGAGAACCGGAAAGGGTTCCGGCAGGGAAAGTGGCTTTTAGAACATCAAAAATATCAACGGATTTATCCAATTCTGCAGTTATGCTAGATACAATGTGCATAACATGGGAATAACGTTCCACAATCATAAAATCGTTTAGTTCCACCGTTCCTGCTTTTGCAATTCTGCCCAATTCTTCTTTGCCCAAATCCACAAGCATAACGTGTTCTGCTACTTCCTTTTTATCATTCATAAGCTCCTCTGAAAGCTGCAAATCCTCCGCCTCTGTTTTGCCTCTGGGTCTGGTGCCGGCAATGGGGCGAAGCGTTGCAATTCCATTTTCAACTCTAATCATTGTTTCTGGGCTTGAACCAATCAAAGTTATTTCCCCCTGCTTCATAAAATAAAGATAAGGAGATGGGTTTATAAATCTTTGTGCCCTGTAAAGCCCTAGCAAATTGGGCGGAGCATCGCAAACAAAAGCCTGAGATAAAACGCACTGAATAATCTCGCCGTCTTTAATGCGGCCTTTAATTTTTTTTACCATATCGATAAAGTCTTCTGGCTGAATTTGAGGCTGGGGGATGTGTGTGGATTTTGAGTCTATGATATGGGGAGTGGGGAGTGGGGAGTGGGGAGTAGATAATTTTTTTACAACGTTATTTAGTCTCTCTTTTGCGTTTTGGAAATCGTTTTCGGAGAAGGCGAAGGACATTATGTCTAGGGTGTGGTGGATATTGTCGAAGGCTAGCACGATTTCCGGCAGAATTAGGTGTGCTAGCGGTTGTTCCGGCGGCAGTTTGTTTTCTACGGTCGGTTCAAAGAAAGATACCATTTCGTAGGCGAAGTAACCTACCAAACCGCCTTTGAATTTGGGGAGGCCGGCAAGCTCTGCGTAGCGGTATTTGCTGGCGATTTTTCGCAATACGTTCAGCGGCTCGCCGTTATGCGGTATTTTTTCGGTATCGATTTTAATAAATTCTCTAAAAACCTGAATTTCCAGGTGCGGAGAAAAACCTAAAAAACTGTATCTGCCCCAATTTTCGCCGCCTTCTACGGATTCGAATAAAAAGAGCGATTTTTCGCCCATAAGCTTGGAAAGCACGCTGACTGGGGTTTCCATGTCTGCTAAAATTCGCACTCCAACGGGGATGATAAGGCTTGCTTCGCTGCTTTTTTGAGCGAGCATTTCCTTGTATTCTTGCGGATTTGGGTATTCCCTTATTTGCATGGGGGAAATATAGAAAAAGGAAGTGGCACGCTTTTTGCAATTAATATATTATGTCTTTATTCTCAGGTCTAGATATAGCAGCGCGGGGCTTGAATGCTTCTCAAATAGCAATTAATGTTATTGGTCAGAATATTACAAACGCTTCAGATCCAAATTATTCCCGCAAACGCATAGAGCAATCCTCTGATTGGCGGCGTGACGGCTCTTTTGGGCAAATGGGCTTTGGGGTACAGGTTTATACCATAAATAGAATTCGCGACCAGTTTATAGATCGCCTTGTTAACGAAGAAGCCACTCGCTATGGCTATTACGAAATGAAAAGCCGTGCTTTTGACCGAATTGAAAGCATTTTTGCAGAGCCAAGAGACCACGCTTTGAATTCTCTTTTAAACGAATTTTGGAATGGTTGGGCAGAAGTTGCGAATGACCCTGCGAAAGCTGGGCCAAGAGAGGCGCTTCGCTCTACAACGGAGGCTTTGGTTACTCAGTTCAACTACATATGAACGGAGCTTCGCTCCTATAAAACTACAATAAACGATGAAATTGAAGCAAGAGTAATCAGGATAAATGAGATAACATCAAGCATTTATCGCTGCAACACGGTTATAGCAGCATCAGAAAACGCTATTGGCCACAAAGCTAATGATACTAGAGACCAACGAGATGCTTTGCTAAAGGAGCTTGCACAGCTAGTTGATGTTGATTATTTTGAAGATGATCGTGGTGCCCTTATTGTTTCAACGAATGGCCACATACTTGTTAGCGGAGCAAAGTCTCACGATCTTTTAATGCGTCGCACAGATGTAATGGAGCAAGATGGCTATCAGTACTCAAAAGTTGAAGTAAGCTTTGCTTTGACCGGCTCGGAATTTAAACCAAAACATGGCGAGTTAAGAGCCTTGATGGATATTCGCGATATAGATGTTCCAAAATATGAAGAGTATATCAATAGCGTTGCGCAATCTTTGATAACCGAAGTGAATAAAGTTCATCAAAATGGTTATTCGCTTTCTGGTTTGACATTCATAGAATTTTTTGATAGCGATCCGAGTAAATTTAGTGCAGCAGGCATACAGCTTTCAGCTGCTGTAAAGAAAGATATAAACAATATTGCAGCAGGTGTAGGCGGCAAAGTAACACCGTCAAACAACCTTTTCGATATTCCGCAATTAACTCCAGATCCTCCCGGCAATGTGCAGGTCCTTGATTTGACAACGATTGATGAGCATTATAGATATATTCACAAAAATTCTTTGGTTATAAAGGATATTGATGGCAATCTTTTACAAGAAGGAAAGGATTACGATATTAATTATTTTACTGCGCAAATCACATTCAAATATAGCGCAACCAATGCTTTTGGAGAAGCTAGCAATCAAATTTCAGTAAGCTTTGACTATAGTCAAACTGGCTATGGCGGTCCTGGTGATGGCGATAATGCGCTTGCTATTTCGCAGTTGCGCGACAAAGCTCTTATGCAAAGCGATGTGTTTGGAAACAGCACTCAAACCATAAATCAATTCTACTCCGGTATGCTTGGCCGCCTTGGCGTTGAGCGAAACGAAGCTGAAGCCGGCTTGGACACTCGCACCTTTGCCTTGCAACAATTGCTAGAACAGCAACAGCAGATTATGGGTGTAAATATAGACGAAGAAATGGCGAATATGATAAGATACGAACACACTTATGTAGCAAGCGCACGTTATCTTTCAACTATAAATTCAATGCTGGATACTTTGCTGAATATGTAAATAAGTCGTAAAATCATTTTTCTATATTACTTTCAGTCTTAGACCCTTTGCAATGATCGTTTGCAGATAAATCGCCAGGGCGAAAGCAGCAACGGATTTGCGGGCTTTTATGTGCAGAGTGTGTCTAAGGCTCTTTTAGCATATACTTATGAGATACTTCTTTTGTTTTTTATTTTTGGCAACAATGCCCTTTGCGCAAGATACCTTGCCTCTATTTGTGCCTAAAGTACCAGAAAAACCGCTAAAGTTTTGCACAGCGCATAAACAATGGCTTTCCATTGTTGAAAAATTAGAAGACTGGGAAGAAATTCGCCCTCGAAGAAATCTAGTGATAGAAATGCCCTACGCTACTTTCGACAATTTTACCGGGCATAATCTCTACTGCGATATTCAACGAGTATTTCTGCACAAAGACGCTGCGAGAAAGTTGCGGGCGGCAATAAATTTATTGGAAAAGCAAAGGCCGAATTATAAGTTTATCGTTTACGATGCAGCGCGCCCTGTTCATGCGCAAGAAGTCATGCGAGCCGCTGTGCGCGGCACGCCATGGCAGCATTTTGTGAGTAGCCCCTCAACAGGCAGCATTCACGCTTATGGAATGGCTGTGGATGTAGGCTTGCTAAATGAAAACAACGAGCTTATAGACATGGGTCTGCCTTTTGATTCCTTTGCTTTTTATGCTGGCAGAAAAGGCGAGCGGCAAGCCTTGGATCAAGGCTTGTTAAGCGAAAAGCAGGTAGAGAACAGGGAATTTTTGCGTTCAATTATGAGGCAGAGCGGCTGGATAAACTTGCAAAGCGAGTGGTGGCATTTTAATGCTGCGCCGAGCGATAGCATTAGAGCAAAATACGCTCAACCCCAATGAAACGCTAGCCGCTAGTGGAAGGTCAAAAGCAATTATTCCTAAAAATCCGTCAACACTTGTTATCAAAATGAGGGGGGGCTGTATTTTTTGGCAGTGAATTACGTCTAAACTATTATGAAAGAAAAATTACCGCTTTGGAAAATGGCTTTGCAAGCCTCGCCTAATTCATTTGGGCTTATACCGGCAAATTTTACGCCGGAATTGGAGAATTATTATTCCAGCTCTTCTTCCGGCAAGGAAGGCTCTGGGGTAGAAGCAGAGGGGGCAGCACTAACAGGGATTCCATAAAATCTGCCATTGAGCTCGGTTAAAAGCCTTGAGGTCAAGGTCTTTAAAACCTCTATTCTCTGCTGGGCTGGCATTGGCCTGGTTCGGCATTCTATCATTCCGCAATAGCCTGTTAGCCAAGAAGTATCGGCTTTCACTGTTCCTTTAAGAGGATCTAAGTTATTCAGCAAAAGAGTATAATCTGCCTGGATTGAAACTTCTCGCTCACCCCAAAAGAAAAGGGCTCCCGCTCTATTATGCTTATCTTTTGCGGTTTGAAAACTCAGCGTTAATGTGGCTAAATTGGGAATTTGCAAAATTTTGTCGCTTTCGCTTACAATAAAATCTGCTATTTCGGCATTGCCTGCAGTATTTATATTTATAGCCGAGTTCGCAAAACAGGCAAAAAGCAAAAGAGTAATTGAAATATTTCTAAATTCAAAGAAAAAAGAGGTTTTTTTGAAAAAGTTTAGCATATCGGCAAAGATAGTAATTTTCGGGCTCGTACTTCTGGCTTTTTCTTGCTCTGCATCTAAAAAATTGCAGGCGGCAAATATATTAAAACAATGTAATTTTTCATTTGAAAAAGCAAGTTTCGATGGTTTCAAAGGCGATTCGCTAAAATTTACCGTGTTTTTGAACGCCAACAACAAAAGCAAAGATTCAATTTTTGTGCAAAGCCTAAACGGAATGCTTTATTTGGATTCCCTTTTTGAAATCCCAGTAAGCTTGCAGGAACCCAAATGGATTTCCTCTGGGCACAGCCAACTCAGTTTTTCTGGAGCCGCTCAGTTGAACTTGTTCAAACTTTTAGCCTTGCCAAAAGCGCAAAAATTCAACATTCAAGGCAAAGCTTTTTTGGCTCTAAAGCCAGGCCAGGAAGCAATAAGCGTTGACTTCAACGAAACCCACGATATTCCGTCTGGTTTGGTAGAAAAGCAAATCAAAAGCTTGCTAAAGCTAAATTAGAAGTTTAGAGAAACGCTTGCGCTGATGGTAATGGGAGTGTCATTGTAGCGGTCGCCAAGCCCAAAGGACAGGTTTATATCGGCAGCGAGCATTTCGTTTATTTCGAAAGAGGCTCCTACAAAAGGTTCAATGCCCAAATCTTCTGCATCATCTCCTATTCCAATTAAAACATCAGCACCGACCCAAGGGGTGATTGAACCGAGAGAGTAATCGAATTCTACGCCAATTTTTAAATCCATTGAGCCATCGCTTAACAAGTCGCCTATGCCTACTTCAGAGCCAAGAGACAACTCGTTGGTTAAATTCATAAAATATTGCGCACCAACTGTTAAACCCAAATCATCATCATCAAAATTATCTCCCGAAAATGGAAGATCCAAATCTGCGAAGAAACCGAGATTCATAGGCAGCCAGTAACGTACGCCAAGAATGGGCTGTGCCATGCCGGTTGGCCTTTCCAAGTCAATTCCATTGATTTCAGCTGAATGCGACAATACAAACGGGAATGTAACAGCGGCTTCCAGGCCTTGGATTATGCCGTAACGCGCACTGGCTTTGAGACCAAGTTTGCTCCAGTCGCCATCCATCCCATAAGATGTACCAACTTTGACTTCGCCCTTTCCGGCATCTTTCACAGGGAAATAATTCCAAGTGGCGAAACTTGACACTGCACAGAGAAGCGCAATTGCTAGAACTTTTTTCATAAGAAACTCCTTTTTTTGAGGTTTTATGTGATTGAAACTAGAAAATTATGATAAACGGAAATCTTCCTATCAAAAAATTTGCCGTACTATCTGATAATGGCTAGTAATCACCAAAAATAACACCATTGCCAATAACGTGTAAACTCCTGCAGCTATGTCGTCTAGCATAATGCCGTGGGCGTTTTGCATTTTTTTGTCGAAGTAACTTGCAGGGAATGGCTTGACAATATCGAAAAAACGGAATAAAATAAAAGAGGGCAAAGCAACGTAAAGCCACCAGTAGTCAATTGCAACTTGATGAAGCCCGAGCGCAGAAAAGAATACCAGCGGAATAAGCTGCCCTGCGACTTCGTCTATAACAATAAAAGAAGGGTCGCGATCAGCGGTGTATTTAAGAACCTCTTTGCTCGCTATTGTTCCAAGCAAATAAACCAGCACAAAAAAAGCAAGCATGGCATAAAAACCGCCGAAATAAGTGAGCGCAAACGCAAAAGGCAAAGTCGCCAAAGAGCCTGCTGTCCCAGGTGCTTTTGGGCAATAACCAACCCCAAAAAACGTAGCTACAACATAAGAAAACTTTTTATACATCTTCGATTACCAACTCCTCGCTTTCAATTTTCAATTCATCTGCCGCTCGCCTAAAATCTCCCCATAATTTGGCAACGGGAATGGCTTTATAGATAGAATAAGTGATTGAATTGTCTATAGATGCTTTTAAGCTGCCTTTCGCAGGTAAAAGATAAAAAACAGACAAGACAATAATGGAAACCATAACTCCTTTTAATAAGCCAAATGCCCCGCCTAAAACACGATTTAGATACGTTACCTGCGCTGCTGTTTTTTTTAGGAGAAATTTTGCCACCGCCGCCGCTATGCGAAATAGCAGGAAGGTGTGAAAAAATGCTAAGAAAGCGCCTAGACCCAAAGCTAAAAACGGCGATAAATCCTCTATATTTGCGCTGAGCATAGAGGCAAAAGAGCCTGAAAAAAGCAATATGGACAAAATCCCTAAAAACCAGGCACCGAATTTAAGAATGCTAACTATAAAGCCTTCCAACGCACCAAAGACTACGAATATTAAAATTAGTAGCAAAATAATTAGGTCTATGAACATAAGGTCAATATAGAAAAAATTTCTATATTCGTATCTAATATGAATAATACCGATAACGAGAAAAAACGAATTCTCATTGTGGATGACGACAAGTCTAATATTTTGGTTTTAAGCCACATACTAAAGCCTGTATATTCAACTCTTGCTGCCGTTAATGGGCAAAAAGCAATTGAAATAGCAAAAAAAGTTATTCCCGATTTAATTTTGCTCGATGTTGTTATGCCAGACATGGACGGCTTTGAAGTGCTTAAGGAGCTAAAACGCAACGATGTAACAAGTGAAATTCCTGTTATGTTTATCACAGCCTTAGACAAATCGGAAGACGAAGAAAAAGGTTTTACCCTAGGCGCCGCAGACTATATCACCAAGCCTTTCAGCTTCCCCATAGTTAAAGCGAGAGTCAAAACTCAATTAAAAATGGTAGATTACATACGCGAAATCAAACGCTTTGGTATTACAGATCCACTCACCGGCTTGTCGAATAGGCGTTTCTTAGATGAGCGTATTAAAATAGAATGGAGTCGTGCTCAGCGCGAAAAAGAACCATTGAGCGTTTTAATGATTGATGCAGACAAGTTTAAAATTTACAACGATACTTACGGGCACATGCAAGGCGATATTCATCTTAAAACTATTGCAAAAATTTTCCAAAATTCTGTAGTGCGCGCAGGAGATTTTGTTGCTCGCTGGGGAGGCGAAGAATTTACTGTCTTGTTGCCAAATACCGATTTAGAAGCGGCTTTCAACGTGGGAGAGCGAATACGTATAAACGTCAAAGAAGAAACAGCTGAAACGGTTAGCATTGGCATAAACAGCAAAATACCAACAGCAGATGACACAATTGATGATTTTATCCACAAAGCCGACGAAGCATTATACGAGGCAAAAAGAACTGGCAGAGATAAGGTGTGCTCAAGCTAATATGAAAAACATTGTCAAAATTCTAGCCCCTCAAGGGAAATGGCTTGGGAGCGCTGCTAAAACGCTTGATTGGTACAAGTCGGAGGCTTTGGCTAATAAAGGTAAATTTGATTTGCTTGTTTTGCCGGAGCTTTGCCATACTCCCTATTTTCCTTTTGAGGAAAACGATGCATATTTTGATTATGCCATCTCCAAAGACTCTCCCATTATAGAGGAATGGAAAAATTTAGCCAAGCTTTTGAAATGCGTTGTGGTTTTTTCTTTTTTTGAAAAAAGAGCAAAGGGAATTTACCATAACAGTGCTTTCGTTTTTGAGCGAGATGGCTCGGTCGCAGGCTTCTACCGCAAAAGCCACATTCCAGACGACCCAGGCTTTTACGAAAAATATTACTTTATGCCGGGAGATACCGGGTTCAAAGTTATTCCAACCAGCGCAGGCAATCTAGGCGTTTTAATTTGCTGGGATCAATGGTTCCCGGAAGCAGCGCGTATTTTGGCATTGCAGGGTGCAGATATTTTAATTTACCCAACCGCTATAGGATGGGATTCCAAAGAGCCGAAAAAAATCTATGCTCGCCAACTGGATTCCTGGGTTACCGCTATGCGAGGCCATGCAACATCGAACAGGCTTTTTGTTTTGGCAGTAAACAGGGCGGGCAAAGAAAACGATCTTTCCTTTTGGGGCAATTCCTTTATTTGCGCACCAGATGGCTTTATTATAAAACAACTATCAACAGAGCGCAAAACAATGGCCGTTGCCATAAATTTGAGCGAAATTGAACAGAGCCGCAGAATTTGGCCGCATTTTAGGGATCGCAGAATAGATTTGTACTACGATATTTTGAATATGTGGATAGATTAATGGGAGATAATATTCGCTACCCGGCAGAATGGGAAGAGCAGGCTGCTACCTGGCTTGCCTTGCCAATAAACGAAGAAAATTGGGCGCCGCGCAGAGAACAGATAAACGCTTTTTATTCCAAACTTATAGAGACTATTTCCCGCTTTCAGCCTGTGAAAGTTTTAGATGATTTGCAAATTCCGCACAACGATATTTGGATAAGGGATTATGGCCCGTTTTTTGTGCAAAGGAATGGCGAGCTTGAGGCCGTGAGTTACGAGTTCAATGCTTGGAGCGAAAAGTTTCCGCCCTGGGATTTAGATAACGCCGTTCCAGAAAAAATCGCCAAGCTTATGAATATTCCGCTTAAAAAATATTCCTGGATTTTGGAAGGTGGAGCGATGGAGTTTAACGGAGATGGTCTTTGCCTCACAACTGCTCCGTGCCTTTTCGGTGAAAAACGAAATTCCGAAAAGCAGAAAACCGAGCTATTAAACGATTTGCAAAAATCGCTTGGCATAAAGTCGCTTAAAATTCTGCCCAAGGGTTTGGATGGCGATCACACAGATGGCCATATCGATAATTTAGCGCGTTTCGTTGCGAAGAATAGGGTGGTGATAGCCGCCGGGTTTGAGCAGAGCAAGGAAGAAATTGAGATTTGGCTTGCCGAGCATTATGAAAATTCAAAAGTAGATGTTTTGTCTTTGCCGCCAATCGTAGCTTCTTCTTATATGAATTTTATTTTTGTAAATGGCGGTTTGATTGTGCCAACCTATAATTGCCAAAACGATTTTGCCGCTTTGGAGTATTTTAAAAAAGTTTTTCCAAACAGAGAAGTTCTTGGCATGGATTGCTCCGTTCCCATTGAAGAGGGCGGGAGTTTGCATTGCCTTTCAAAGCAAATGCCGTAGCTTTATGTTTTCACCGGAAGATCATAAATGGATGAGCAAAGCCCTGGAATACGCAGAGGCTGCCGCTGCTAACGGCGAAGTTCCAATAGGCGCAGTACTCGTATTAAACGGAGAGCAGATAGGGCATGGCCAAAACCGAATGGAAGAAACGCAAAGCGCAACCGCTCACGCAGAAATCCTTGCTATTAACGAGGCCAGCCAAAAAATAAAAAACTGGCGTTTAGACGGCTCAACCCTTTACGTTTCGCTGGAACCTTGCCCAATGTGCTGGGGCGCGATTAAAAACAGCCGCATAGCCAGGGTTGTGTTTGCGGCGAGGGATATGGGGCAGCAAGCAATGCAGGTGAAAATTGAGGGAGGCCTGCTAGAAGAGGAAAGTGCAGAAATTTTGCGGGAATTTTTCCGCAATGTTCGCAGGGTTAAGGGGGGGCCTGAAAAAAAAACTTGACACCGCCATTTTTTTTTTCTATATTTAGCACAGCCCAGGGGTTATAGCTCAGTTGGTAGAGCATCACGCTGGCAGCGTGAGGGTCAGGAGTTCGAATCTCCTTAGCTCCATTTTTCTATATTACTGTTCCAATGTTAGGTTTAACTCCATTTAAGTACTTGCCGCGCCCAATGCAAACCATACTGCTCTTGAACGCAGCTGTGTTTGTGCTATCAATGGGCTTCGCTATGCATTTGTTGGTAAACGGAGCCTTTATCCCAAGCCGGGCATACCAGCTTTGGCGTTTTTTAAGCTATGCCTTTATACACCTGAATTTCATGCATTTTCTCATAAATATGCTTATGTTCTGGATGTTTGCGGCAGAGGTTTGCAAAACTTTGGGCGAAAGAAACTTCACAGTCTTATACTTGTTATCAGCAATATTTGCCGGTGTATTCAGTTTGGCTTTTTATACTCTTGGAATAACAGGTCCAAATCCTATAATAGGAGCTTCGGGAGCGCTTTTCGGGGTTATGGCAGCTTATGCATTTTTATTTCCAGAACGGCATATTCTTATGTTTTTCATAATCCCTATGAAAATTAAATACGCCGTGTGGATATTCATAGCAATAAGCCTATTTATGGCAGACAGCGGCGATGGCATAGCGCACTACACGCATTTAGGCGGCATTATTTCTGGTTATCTATTTATGTTGTTTTGGTCTAAGAAAGTTCCTTTGGAGTCTTTTTTTGCAAAAACCAAACAGCAGCAAACGCACGGCGAAACGCATAGGCCTTTGGAAGGGGAGCTTTATAAAGGCGGTCCCACAGCAAAAGAAGAAAGGTTAAATGAAATTTTGGAAAAAATAAATAGCAAGGGTTTGCACTCTTTAAACCAAGAAGAACGAGATTACTTGCAATGGTTTGGGCAACAAAATAAAAAACGAGGTTAAAATGAAACAGGCAATTGGCGTTGGTGCAGCGTTATTGGATTTAGTGGTTCCGGTTAGCGAAAGCTGGGTGGTGAGGCAAAAAAAAGCAAAGGGCAGCATGCATCCCGTTAACTGGGGTGAAATGGGGCTTATGCTCGGCAATGTCGAAAATCTTCAAATAATTCCCGGCGGTTCTGCTAGCAACACTATGGTAGGTTTGGCCAGGCTTGGCGGCAAGTCGCGCTTTATATGCAAGGTAGGCAACGATGACCTCGGCGATACCTATTCGCTTAATCTTTACAATAGCGGGGTAGCAGGGTATATTCGCAAAAACACAACTCCAACAGGGAGAGTGCTTTCTGCCGTAACTCCAGATGCCCAGCGTACCATGTTCACTTATCTTGGGGCATCTGCAGAACTCCTTTCAACTGAAATCAGCGAGATTCCTTTTAGAGATGTAAACGTTCTTTATTTGGAAGGTTATTTGGCTTATAATCCTTCTATTTTGCTGCATTGCGTTCGTTTAGCTAAGGAAAATGGCTTGGAAGTAGCTTTTGACTGCGGTTCTTTCGGCGTTGTGCAAGATTGCCGTTTTGTTATAGACGAGCTTATAAAGGCAAAAAGCATTGATATTTTAATAGCTAACGAAGACGAAGCAAAAGCCCTGACAAAAGTGGAAGAAGATTTGGCCTGCATGGAAATGGCTAAAATGGCAAAAATTGCTATTGTGAAAGTAGGCAGAAAGGGCTCGCTTATCAGCAATGGCAACGAGGTTATGCGCATAGATACCCCTGCAGTTAAGGCCATAGATACAACCGGTGCAGGCGATTTGTGGGCTTCGGGCTTTTTATATGGTTATTTGAACGATTGGCCTCTTGAAAAATGCGGGCAACTCGCGTCTGCGGCAGCAGCTGACGTGGTGCAGGTTATGGGGCCCGTTATTCCAAACGAAGGTTATGAAAGGCTTATAAAAGTGCGCGATGAAATAGCGGCTCAAGTGTAAAATAATTTCTACATTAGCCTTCGCATGAAATTTAAGATACTCATATTTGTCGCATTGTTTTCAAGTCTGTGCTTTGCTCAAGGGAGCGGGTTTTTGTCCGTGCAAAGCTCTGTGCCTGCGGGTGTTTGGGTCAATGGTCAGGCGCTTGGCAGCACTCCTCTTTCAGTGGAGCTTCCAGTTGGTTGGCAAACTTATTCCGTGCGAGCGCCAGGCTACTGGACACAGGTCTTTCTTGTGGAAATAAAGCCAGGGGCTTATACATCGCAAGAAGTTCAATTGCAAGAGCTTGGGTTGCTTGCCTTAGAAATGCCAGATATATCACAGGAAACAAATATTAGATTTCTTGAAAGCCTGTACGATAGCCTTGCCTTGGTAGAACTTACAGCCATACCCGATTCTATATGCATAGAGGGTTTTGTGCGAAGATATCCGCTTCCGATTATCGCTCCGGAACCCTTAAACCAAACTTCTCCCGAATATCGCAACTACTACGCAATTTACGATGCCGAGAGAGTTCAGATTTTCAATGAATGGTATGCTGGTTGTGCCGTGCCGGTTCAGCAAAACCTCAATATGATCTGGGCGCGCATAAACGATCTCGGAGTAGGGCATACAAATGGCTTGGTTCCCGTAGTGGCCGCAAAGTTTGAGCCTATAACTCCAGATGGTCTGCGTGGAGATATGGTGCTTATTTTCCGTTCAAGAGATACAAGGGCAGACGTAGCCTGGCGCGGCATTTGGGAAAATAATAATTTGCCGGGCGATGAATTAATTAGAGCTTTAATGGCAGTTGAGCCTACTGCTCTTTCCTTTTTAACAACGCAAAATCGAACAGCATGGATTCCCATTGAAGGCGGTTTTTCCAGGCATTTCTATAAATACTACGATCTTCACATATCTTGGAACGGCATGTTAATTCCCCTTGAGGGCGAATTTATTTTGCCAGATTACTTAGCTGAGCAACCCGTGGTTGCTGAGTGGCTGGCAAAAGGGGCTGTGCTCGAAGAAAAAGATACGCTTAGAATAGAAGAAAAGCATCAACTTCCCGTTTTAGCGCAAGCGAGCGTTGTTAGAATACCTAGCGGTACATTCACATACAAGGGCAGAGATAGAGAAATGAGAGCGTTTAGCATTAACACCAGCCAAATAAACCAAAGCGTATATCTCGACAGATGCGGTAAAAAAAAGGATTTCGGTAGGTTCAGAGGCGATTCCTTGCCTGCGCATAGCGTTACTTGGAGAGAGGCAAGCCAATGCTGCATTGCTTTGGGCGGCGAGCTTCCAACAGAGGCCGAGTGGGAATATGCGGCAAGGGCGGGGGTTTCGCACGAATTTGCTTGGCTTGAAAACGCAAGAGATTACGCAGTTTTCGGAAAAAGAGGGCCTGTTCAAATTGCAAGTAAAAAGCCGAATAACTGGGGTCTCTACGATATGTTCGGCAACGTATCCGACTGGGTCAAAGACGACGGTTTTTGGTTTGGCAAATATAAATATTTGAAAGGCGGAAATTTCAGATCAAGAGAAAGAGAATTAAAAATTGAAAAAAGAATAGAAGAAGATGCACGCTACTGGGGTCCTCATGTGGGGTTTAGGTGCGTGTTTAAGAATGATTAAAGCCATGAACCAGCAAAAGCGTGATAGAGCGGCAGATGCAAGCGTGGATAAATATTATACAACCCAAAAAACGGCGGAATATTGCGCTATTATAGTTTTTAAATATTTTCCTCATATTTGCACGGTAGTAGAGCCATCTGCGGGCAAAAATACATTTGCTTATGCAATAAAAAAAGTTAAAAAAGGGGCAAAAGTTTTTTCCTTTGATCTGCTACCCGATGCTCGCAGCATAAAAAAAGAAGATTATCTAAAACTCGATACGCAAAGGGCTGTGAAGAAGAAAATAGATGCCTTTATAGGCAATCCTCCGTTTGGCTTAAAAGCAAGCTTAGCGGTTAAATTTTTAAACAAAGCCCTTGCTGAAAGCGATATAGTAGCTTTTATCATGCCGATTACGGCAGAAAAATACTCTGTTCAACGTCAAATTAATCCAAATGCCAAATTGGCATATACGGAACGTTTGCCAGAAGCTTTTGAGCTTCCCGATGGTAAACCTTATGGCATAAAATGCGTTTTTCAAGTGTGGACAACAAGAGAAGCAACTGTGAACAAGCGGGCAAAAGCTCCCAGAATTAAACATGCGGATTTTGAATTATACAGACACAATGCTACTGTTGGCAGCAGAAAATATATAGATATGTCATGGGATTTTGCCGTGTATGCACAGGGGCGCAAAGACTATGGGAAAATATTTTTGACCAACGAAAAAGAATACATAAGAGAGCGCATTTTGAATAGCAGCGATCAATTCTATTTTTTCAAAGCCAAAAACAAAACCGTGCTAAATCGGCTAAAAAAAATAAACTTTGTCGCCCTTGCCCGCAACGGCTCCATTACGCCAGGTTTTTGCAAGAATGATATTATAGCTGAATACAGGAGCTTGTATGAGGTAACCTCTACCCCGTCTTCCAATCCACAACATTCTTCTTCTTGCTGCAGAACTTAACGCCAACCTTGATAATCTTCCTCGCAGGGCAACCACGGCGAGTTGCCCCTACACCCAAACGTTTGTATGGAATGGCATAACCCTTTTCCTCAATTTGCTTCAATGCATTTGCAACGCTTTTGTCCTTTTTAAACTCCATTATATAAACATAACCGCCAAACTCAATAACAGCATCCACGCTACCCAAAGCACTGTGAACCTCAACATTGCAACGAACTCCGAGCATATTCAAAATATTCGCTACCGCAAACTCAAAATAATATTCCTTTATCTTGGATATCAAACTATAATCAACTTTTTGCAAATAAATCTTCAATGCTTCCATAAAGCCTTTCACGTTGCCCGTTTTCAAAGCATCGGTCAATTCTATTCCATAATTATCATTTTCAACAATGGCCGATTTTCCAAAATAGCTTGCCAAGAATTTTGCAAAAGAACTTTTTATTTCGCCGTTGGGATAATCAAGCGTGTATAAAACATCCTCTTTATCGTAGCTGGATATGGTCAAGTAACCTGCCTGGTAAAGCAACGGAATTAAGGCAAGCGTGTCTTTGTCGTATTTTGCGAATGCCTCTGCGCTTATCCTCTGGTTTTTTAAATTGAGCAACCTGTCTGGCTGCTGTTTTACGTAATCAACCAAAAAGCTCGGTGTTCCTGTTTCTGCCCAGAATGGTTTAAATGCAAAGGGGCTTATGAAATGCTTTATTATGCTTGTTGGATTATATACGGAAACGCTGTCTCTGGAAAAATGATAGCCATTGTAATAATTTTTCAACTTTGATAGATACTCTTCTTTTGTTTTCAATTCCAAATACTTAAAGCCTTCCTCAATTTCCACATCAAAATTCTTTTCCAATTCTTCTTGTGTTATTCCGCACAAAGCGCAAAAATCCGGGTGCATAGAAAGATCTTCTGGCTGGTTCATTCCGCTGAACAGGCTTACTTGTGAAAATTTTGTGACTCCGGTTATGAATACGAATTTTAAATACCTATCGCAACCTTTGAGAACCTTGTAGAATCCTTGCAATTCTTTGCGAATAGCATCATGATTTTCAGGAAAGTGCAAAGTATCCAATAGAGGGCAGTCGTATTCATCTACAATAACAACTACTTCACCCTTTTTTGAATAAAGAGCAATTATTAAGTCGGAAAACTTATTGCTTATGTC
>JAITFT010000029.1 GCA_031281155.1 Candidatus Fibrimonadaceae bacterium | reverse complement strand
ATTCTTACTGGGACACTACCACCACCGGCATAACCACTTCAGAGGGCGGCGAAGGCAAGAGTACCGCTGAGATGACGTTGGAAAGCACCTTTGTCAATTGGGACTTCACCAATATCTGGCGGATGAGCGCTATGCCCGGAGGAAGCGGTTATCCGGTCCTTGCGTGGCAGATTGAGGAGTCAACATCCATATCGAGAGATAACGTCTCTCGCAACACCAACCTTACTCCAACCGCCACGGTTCGCGGCAAAATGCTAAACGTAACAGCATTATCTCAAACTGCGAATTTGCAAATCCGCATAGTCGATATGAGGGGAAAAACAATAACCCGTTTCACTGCCATTGGCGGCGGCAATTTCTCCTTGGATAAAATATCAGCGGGGAGCTATATCGTTGAAATACGAGATGCTACGAGCGGCCAGCGATTTACATCGGCGGTTGCTGTGCAGTGATGGGGGTGCTTTGCGTTAACGTTTGCAACTCCTCCGCATGATGCGGCTTTTTGCGGGCATCTATAATCACTTGATTGTTGCTAAAGGAAATATCGGTTGCAGGGTTTGAGCGGGTGAATGTCACCCAAAGCAAGTTATTGAGATTTTTCTTTGTAAATTCGGCATCATCGCACAAAATAACAAGCGGAAATTTTTCTGAGTTTTCTCCATGTTCTATTTTATTTTGCACAACCAAAACACCCTTCACAGGAGAAGCACAACCCAATTCCCTGCAAGGCTCGCCAGCCGCTGCAAACACCGCTTTTGAGCCGCGATTTAGGCTTGTGCCGGTATAGTCAAGCGTGTCTATGCTTGTGTTTTTGTGAATTTGAATATCTCTTTCCAAATTTATTCTGCATAAAATATGCTCAAAAAATTCTGGTATATTATGCACAGATAAATTTGGGTTATCTTCTTTTGCCGCTATAAATAAATACTTGGCAAGCGAGAGTTGCCCAAAACCCAAAATTGCATTGCTTTGCGTTAAGAGCTCAAGCGGTTCTCTTTTTTCATAAGGCAAATATCGCTCGCTGCCCAATGCCAAAAGCAGCGGGTGAACGCCTGCGGCATCTACTGCGTTGACTTCGTGCACCCCAGGAAGCACTTTTGAGATAAAAGGCGCAGTTATTTTGTGAATTAAGCTCCCAAAAATAGTATCTTCTTGCGGTGGGCGGCCAACAACGGTGAATGGGAAAACAGCATCTTTTCGTGCGAAAACTTTATGCACTTTCAGGTAGGGAAAAGGGTGTTTTTCGGAGTAGTAGCCCAAGTGGTCGCCAAAGGGGCCTTCGGGTTTTAAATCGCTTTGCACTTCGCCCAATATGCAAAAATCAGCATCTGTTGATATTAACCAACCATTATACTTTGCATAGCGAAACGCTCTCTTTGAAAACATTCCCGCAAATGCAAGCTCCGGAACTCCGTTTGGGAGCGGCATAACCGCAGCAAGCGTATTCCCAGGCGGCCCGCCTATAAAAATGCTTAACTTCAACTTTTCGCCCCGAGCCAAAGCCTCTTGATGGTGAATACCAATTCCTCTGTGAATTTGATAATGCAGCCCGCATTCCTCGTTTTGAATATAATCGTTGCCGCTGATTTGCACTCTGTACATTCCCAAATTTGAATGCAGCCATGATTTTTTCCCAGGTTTTATTGTTAAAACTTGCGGCAAAGTTAAAAAAGCGCCGCCATCGCGAGGCCAGCATTTGATTTGCGGCAAATCGGAAAGCGAAATTTCCTGTTGCATAACGGGCTTGCAGAAAGCGGGGAGCGGCAATGCATGAAAGCCTCTTGAAATATTTTTGAAATTAAAAGCAAGCTCTCCTTTTAACAACAAAGCTGCTCTTTTTTCGCTCCCAAACAAATTGCATACCGCCGGAAAGGGGCTCCCTTCTACTTTTTCAAAAAAAACGGCCGGGCCGCCCTCAGCAAAAGTTTTGAGCGCAATAGCGGCCATGGCTAGATCTGGAGATACAGGCTCTTTTATGCGAATAAGTTCGCCGTGCTTTTCAAGCACCTGGCAAGCTTTCCGTATGAAGGAGGAGTTTAGCAATTTTTCCTTTTTAGCCCAAACTCCATTCCTTTAAGTGTAACGGCTGTGAGAAAAACGGTGATGCATATCATTGCTGTGCAAACAACGATCGCTTCGGGCATAGAGATTCCAGTCATGGGAATAATGTAGAAATTTCTAATTTTCCCCCTTGACGGCAAATCATTTTTTTTCTATATTTGTAACTGTTAATGCCTCCATCGTCTAGTGGTCAGGACATGGGACTTTCAATCCCAGAACAGGGGTTCAATTCCCCTTGGGGGTGTTTTGTACACAGATCTCCATACACACACCATCCATTCCGATGGTTTTTTAGAAGTAGAAGAACTCTTGCGGCTAATGTCCCAAAATGGAGTATCTTGCGTTTCAATAACAGATCACGATACTTTCGCAGCCTATGCAACTGCGCCAAAAATTGCAGAGAGCTTGGGGTTGGAGCTCATTACCGGCATTGAACTCAGCTCTGTGCATAATGAGCGAGACATACACATACTCGGTTATTTTTGCGATACTCAAAATGCTGATTTTTTAGCGGCCTTGGCTATTCTGCACAAAAACCGCAGAGCTAGGGTGAAAATTATCCTCGAAAAACTGCGTAAATTGGGAATAGACATAAGCTTTGAACAGGTGGAGAAAAATTGCACGGGAGCCATCATAGGAAGGCCTCACGTTGCGCGCACCATGTTTGAAGTAGGGGCAGTTCCATCTTTTTCCGAAGCTTTCGATCTTTATCTAAGAGAAGGAAAGCCGGCATACTCGCCCTTAGTTGGCTTTAACCCCGAAGAGGCAATTTCCCTTATCACAAAAGCCGGGGGGCTTGCGGTGATGGCTCACCCTGAATACACAGATGCAGACGAACTCATACCCAAACTAGTGGAATATGGCATAAAAGGAATTGAGGTTTATAACTATAAAACAGCTAAAAACGTTAAAAAATACAGGAAAATAGCGAAAAAATACGGTTTAGTAGAGACAGGCGGCAGCGATTTCCACTGTGTAGGCCATGGTTTATTCGGCACGCAAAATTTACCATACTCTATTGTGGAAGATTTACTATATTTACGCTCATGAAAGCAGAACACATAAACCCATTCCTAAAATCTACTATAGAAACGTTTAAAACGATGGTAGGCCTTCCTGTTATTCCAGGCAAGCTTTATTTGCGTAAAGAGCCTAATGGTGCAGATATTTCCGGTGTAATAGGACTTTCCGGTGACATAAGAGGAGCTGTAGTTATGGCATACCCGCTGAACACAGCTATAAAAATAAGCTCAAAGTTTTTGGGCGAAGAAATAAAAGAATTAAATGCAAATGTAGCCGACTGCATTGGCGAATTGGGCAATATAATAACAGGCTTTGCAAAAAAAGATTTGCAAAATCTGCATTTGTCCATATCTTTGCCAAGTATTGTGCGCGGCTCAAACCACGTGGTTGATATGCCTAAAGATGCTCCTGTTATGTGCATTCCTTTTGATAGTGAGTGCGGTAGCTTTATTATGGAAATAAGCATGGTGGAAAAATAATTTGAAAAAATCAAACAAGTGAGGATAACATGAAAATACTATTGGTCGATGACTCTTCTACAATGCGCCGTATTCAAAAGAATACGCTCACATCTCTCGGTTACACAGATATCATTGAAGCGGAAGACGGAGCCGATGCTCTTGAAAAGCTTCGCCAACATCCAGACGTGCAGCTTACACTCATGGATTGGAATATGCCGAATATGACCGGCATTGAGGCTCTGAAAGCAATAAAGAGCAACCCCGAAACCAAAAACATTCCGGTTATGATGGTAACTTCCGAGGCGGAAAAAACCAAAATAGTCGAAGCCATACAAAGCGGCGCTAGCAACTATCTGGTAAAGCCTTTTGAAGCAGATGCCTTGAAGGAGAAGATAGCGGGCATTGTTAATTAATGCAAATCGGCTTAACAGATGCCGAAGCTGCCAGGTCGAAAGAAAAATTCGGCGATAATCGCTTAACAGAAATCGAGAGAGAGGGGTTTTTCGATAAATTAAAACATAATTTTGGCGATCCTTTAATAAAAATTCTTCTAGTTGCACTTGCTGTAAATATTTTGCTTGTTTTTGTGGATAAAGAAATGTCTTGGTATGAGCCTGTGGGCATAGCAATAGCAATTCTTTTGGCAACGCTCGTTTCCGCATTTTCCGAGCATAGAAACGAAAACGCTTTTCAAAAATTACAGGCAGATGCTTCAAGAATAAGAATAAAAACTTACCGCAACGGCTTGGTGTCTGAGCTTGCCATAGATGACTTGGTTGTGGGCGATGCCGTTTTGCTCCAGCCCGGCGATAAAGTTCCGGCAGACGGTAAAATAATAGATGGCAATATAAAGGTAGATGAATCCGCACTTAACGGAGAGCCAGAAGAAGTTTCCAAAAAGCCTGGTGACGAGGTTCTTAGAGGCTCTGTGGTTTGCAACGGCAATGCAATTATGTGCGTGTCTGTTGTTGGTGATAAATCTGTTTATGGGCAAATAGCGGCAGAGCTTCAGGCAAGCAACGATAGGGATACTCCGCTAAAGGTTAAACTGACAAAGCTTGCAAAAACAATAAGCAAATTCGGTTATATGGGCGGCGCGGCCATAGCTTTTGCCTTGCTGTTCAAAAGCATGGCTATTAATAACAGTCTCAGTTTTTCAGATTTTGTTCACGCCTTTACTCTCGCTGTGGTAATAATAGTTATGGCGGTTCCAGAGGGCCTCCCTCTTATGATAGCCATAGTTTCGTCTCTGAATATGAAAAAAATGCTTCGCGATAATGTGCTTGTCCGCAAAATTTCCGGCATAGAAACCGCAGGCAGTTTAAACTTTTTATTCAGCGATAAAACCGGCACCATAACCAAAGGCAAGCTAGAAGTAACCGTATTTATAGACGGCGATTTAAAAGAAAAAAATTTCAGCGAAATCCAAAGCGGTCTAAAAGAACGCCTATCGCTCTCCATTCACCAAAACACAGATTCCATTATTTCTGGCGATAAAATCATAGGCGGAAACGCAACAGAACGCGCAATTTTGGCATTCGCAGGCAAAAATGAAAAGGTAAAAACAAAAATCATAGACAAAATCCCCTTCAACAGCGCAAATAAATACTCTTCAACAACCATAGAAGGCAATTTAACTTTGATAAAAGGCGCTCCAGAAAAAATCATTGATAAATGCAAATTTTATTACGATGGTGATGGGCAAAAAAAGGAATACACTCGGCATGGGGAGCTTGATAAAACCATAAACACTCTGGCGGAGCGGGCTATAAGAGCGGTAGCTTTTGCGATTTGCGAGGGAGACGATTGGGTTTTGGTTGGAGTTGTTGGCATTAGAGATGAAATTCGCTCGGAATCTGTTATTGCAATAAAAGAAGTTTTCGATGCAGGCGTTGGCGTTGTTATGATAACAGGAGATCGCAAAGAAACCGCTGTGGCAATAGCCAGAGATGCAGGCTTGCTGAAAAACGAAAGCGATATTGTTTTAACATCCGATGAATTAGCCGCTCTCTCCGATGAAGAACTCAAAGCGAAAATGAAAAATATAAGAGTTGTAGCGCGCGCTTTGCCTTCGGATAAAAGCCGCCTTGTTCGCATAAGCCAGGAGTTAAACTATGTGGTAGGAATGACAGGCGATGGCGTAAACGACTCGCCTGCGCTTAAAAAAGCCGATGTTGGCTTTGCTATGGGCAGCGGCACGGAGGTTGCAAAAGAAGCAAGCGACATTGTGATTTTAGACGATAACTTTAGCTCCATAGACAAAGCGATTTTATATGGCAGAGCAATTTTCAATAACATAAGAAAATTCATTATTTTTCAATTAACCATAAATGTTTCCGCTGTTCTAATAAGTTTTGCCGCTCCGCTTTTGGGGCGTGAAAGCCCGCTTACAATAATACAGATTTTGTGGATTAACCTCATTATGGATTCGCTCGCTGCGCTCGCTTTTGGCGGCGAGGCGGCTTTGAGGCGTTTTATGAAAGAGAAGCCAAAACGCAGAGACGAGCCCATAATCAGCAGAGATATGCGGCAAGCTATAGGTCTAAATTCTGCGTGGATTTTTGTTTTGAGTTTGGTATTTTTGTTTTCGCCTTTAAGAAATTTTTTCGGAGACAGCAAGGTTTTGCACACTGCATATTTTACATTCTTCGTGATGATAGCGGCATTCAATGCATTTAATGCTCGCACAGACAGCATAAATATTTTTGACAATATAAGCGGCAATAAAAGCTTTTTGCTGGTTTTTGCGCTAATAGCAGCAATTCAAGTTTTGCTGGTTTATTTTGGCGGCGAAGCATTCAAGTGCTATGGGCTCGATTTAAAGCATTGGGGGATAGTGCTTTTGCTTGCTGTGTCTATAATACCGGTGGATATGCTGAGGAAGAAGTTATTGAAGGCGAGGTGAAGTAGGGCTGGTTAAATTTGTTACTTTCTCTGCAAATTTGTATATTTAAAAGTATGGATACAATTATGCAAAAATTTGAACCTATAGACCCAAACAATATTCCAGATATTGATTACTATCTAGAAGTATTGAAATGGTCGGATAATGGACATACCAAACATCCAAATCATTCCGAGGAGCTAACAGCAGAAGGCTTTATAGAGGTAGCAAATACTCTGGCTGAGCCTTTTGGAAAAGCGTGGGAAAAATCAACGGAAATTATGTATGGAAAACGAAGCGAAAATTGAAGAAAAACGAATTAAATCCTTAGTGGCAGCTTTTCTTATGATGGTCCGATTAGGTCATATAGACAAAGAGAAATTTATTCTCAATCGATCGTTGCTGAGGTCTGTTGTAACGCATTACATTCAGGATTTACGAATTTTAAAAATGCGGTACGGAATAACAGGAAAAGTACTGCCGCCGAAAACAGCAGGGTTGATAGTAGCAGCTATAATGCGATTTAAATTGGTTTTGCCAAAAGACCCTAAAGACGAAGATCTTTTTGCGCAAGATGCAAATGAGCTTCTAGCTATATTCCACGGTTTATGCGTATGCTCGGAATTGAGAGATGGAAAAATAGACTTACGAGCTGTAATAAATTTATGGGATAGACCAGAATTTGCCGAATGGCTTTCCGATTTCCGTTATTTACTAAAGTTTAGAAACTACACGGCGGAAAATTTAGCAATGGTATTTGATACGTTGATACGGTTTGCAAAATAAAAATCCCCTTCGAAGAGGGGATTTTTAGCGGTGGGTTTAGCGCACCGCTATTTTCCTCACGTGTTTTCCGTGCTTCTCAATGTACACGCCCGGGGCGGTGGGCTTTGTGGTGCCGAGCGGGGTGCCTTTTAAATCGTAGTAGAGCGGAAGGGATGGACGCGATAAATCGCGTCCGTACGGCGGCTGGAGGATGGGCGTGCTTCCTTCGCTTGAGCTGCTGCTTGGCGCTTCTTCGCTTGAGCTGCTGCTTGGCGTTTCTTCGCTTGAGCTGCTGCTTGGCGTTTTTTCGCTTGAGCTGCTGCTGGGTGCTTCTTCGCTTGAGCTGCTGCTTTGCGTTTCTTCGCTTGAGCTGCTTTGGGTTTCGCTGCTGCTGGATTGGTTTGTGCTTGAGGATGAGATGGCTTCCCAAACGGCGGTTAGCGTTGTGTTGCTGGTGACTATGTCGTTTAGGAAATCCCAGAAATTTTCTAATAATTCGCTAAGCCAGCCCAAGAAGGTGAAGCCTTCTTTCGTTGGCTCGGCGGGCTCATTGATTTTGCCGCCTTTGGCTATTTTCTGCTCATCTACCGCAGAGCCGCCGTCGCTGTCGAAGGTTATGGTGTAGAGCTTGGCGCTGACGTTTATTGTCCAGTTTATGTTTGCTACTATGCTGTAATTTGGGTTTGCCGGGGTGAAGGTGGCTTTGTGGGGGTTTGGGCCGATTTCGCCGACTGGCGTTGCTGGTGCCTCGTCCCATGCCCAGCCTGGCGGCAGTTGAACTTCTTCCAAAGTTTGGTCTTCGTTGGCTTCCAAATCTGTTGGCGGTTCGTAGTTGGGTGCTGTTGTGCCGAGGGCTTTGCCGACCGTGAAAGTTACGGTTTCTTCGCCGGCATTGCCGTCATCTTCGTATCTTGCCTTTACGGAGTATGTGCCTGCCGTTAGCGGTTTGCTGGCAGGGCCGAGCGTGCCGGTGATGGCAGTGTAGGTGTATGTCCATTGCGGGTTAGCTCTTGGCAGGAAGTTGGGTGAGGCAACAGTTGCGGTTTCGTGGCTGAGCTCGCTGCCGGTATATGTTGCGCTGCCGTCGGAGAATGCTATGCTTATGGGGCGTTTGCCGGCACGTTGCGGGAGGAAGGTGAAGTTTGTGGTGATTGATTCGTTAAGCCCGACAACATCGGCTTCGCTTAGCATGTAGTTCCAGCTGACATTAAGCCATTCCAATGCTGTGTTGTTCGACACATCGACGGAGGACAGCTGGTTGCTGGAGATAAAAAGCCTTCCCAATGCGGTGTTGTTCGATACGTCGATGGAGGACAGCTGGTTATTGCCGACATTAAGTATTTCCAATGCGGTATTTTTCGACACGTCGATGGCAGACAGTTGGTTGCCGGATACATTAAGATTTGTCAGTGCTGTATTGTTCGACACATCGATGATGGATAGTTGGTTGTTGCCGACAGAAAGCGTTGCCAATGCCGTATTTTTCGACACGTCGATGGAGGTCAGTTGGTTATCGGAGACATTAAGATTTGTCAGTGCTGTATTGTTCGACACGTCGATGGCAGACAGTTGGTTATTGAAGACTAAAAGCTGTCCCAATGCTGTGTTTTTCGACACGTCGATGGAGGACAGCTGGTTTTGTCGAACATCAAGATAGTACAATGCGGTAAAGTATTCTATCCCGTCAAGAGAAACGATATTTTTATCATTTAAAGGCAAGCTCGTTATCCCTGCCATTTCCCCAAAGGTAATCTGGTCTGCCGCCGTCTTTCCAAGTGCCTCAAGCACTGCCGCGAAAAAATTCTCACAGGTAAAACCTATGGATATCGCCCAATCAACGCCTGCGATTGTATTATAGCTCTCGTTTGCCGGCGTGAATGTCGCCTTGTGCCGGTGAACCGCCCCTTTAAAAAAGTATTCTAAGTTAAGACATTATATTAACCCTTTAGGAGTAATATTATGTTTGAAGCTAACAAGCGCAGACTCTACACGAAGGAATTCAAGCAAGACGC
>JAITFT010000027.1 GCA_031281155.1 Candidatus Fibrimonadaceae bacterium | reverse complement strand
TAAAGACACGTATTTCATGGAAGCCCAAATCAGCGATGATATAGAAATTGCGCTCAGGATTTTCAACTACAGCGTGCATGTCGCATTGGAAAGAAAGGAAGTCTCGGATGACGGCTCTTACATGCGAATAAACATGCCTTTGCCAGTGGTGATCTACTGGGAGGGAAGCAAGGCAAAAGATACCGTGTCTGTGGAGATAGTATTTCCAGGCAATAAAAGCGTTGTATATGAAATTCCTGCTTTCAAAGTTTTGCAGCATTCCGTTGCCGAGCTTGAGCACATGGCTCTTTTGCTTCCTTTTTACATTTTGAAGATACGCAAGGAGCTGGAGAGGACCAAGGATTCTGAGAAGCGGAAGGCTTTGTCGAAGAAGCTGGAAGATTATGTTGTAGAAATAAGCCGAGTTCTTAAGAAGTGCGTTCGAAATAACTATATTACCGACAGAGACGCGGCTATGCTTCTCCGTAGGTTGCTTGGCATGAATTTGGAGCTTTACGGTGGTTATCGCGAATTCAAAGAGGTGAATATGAACAAGAGATTGGAAAAGCTGGTAGATCCTGATTTCTGCGAGAGATGGGATAGGGCTATTGCAGAAAAAGCGGCAAAGGTTGCAGCGAAAGTTACAGCAGAAGTCACGGCAAAGGTCACGGCAAAGGTCGAGAGACGAAGTTTAAAGCAAGGCATTAGCCAAGGCATCACCCAAGGCCTTACCCAAACCGCAAAAAATATGCTTGCGAGAGGATATTCTATTGCGGATATAATCGGAATAACGAATCTATCGCGAGAGCAAATCAAGGCGTTGAGGTAGCTTGGGGCTGGCGGTGAGGTTCTCGAGTCGAGGAAAAAATGGGTATACTTCGTTTTGAAGACAAGTATGTGCGTAAAACTGAGCACAATGGGGATATATATTTTTCGGTTGAAGATTTAGTTGCAATTTCGACTAATAGTATAAATCCCAAGGATTATATAAAAAAAATGCGAAGTCGTGACTCTGAATTATCAAAAGGGTGGGGACAAATTGTCACCCCCCTTGCGCTGTTAAACCGAGAAAATCTTAGAGATAATATGACTGATATGGAATTAGCTCTGGTAAATATCGGAGAATTAACTGCGAAAGAGCTACATCGTTCTCGCGACACCAAGGGACGAAGGAACTTAGAATGTTATAAATTCTTCCACATAACCTTGACGCATCCAATAAGGCGAACGGGAACACGTTTTAACGGCAGGATCATTAGCTACTAGCTCACGAAGCGTATGTTTATTTGATTCGTGATTAACAGATAAAAAACTATATGAACTTTCTTTTATTCTTTTCCAATAAGCATTCATTGTTCCAAAATCCATTTCTGTAATGGAATCGCAATTTAGAATTATGTCAAACATGCCAAGATCATTTTCTAAAAATGAATCGGGCGGTAATATTCGTATTGCTTCAGGTCTTTCTGGCTCACCGTATAACGAAATAGCGTTTTCGCCAAGAGTTTTGCCGAGAAAATAGGCTGATGCTACTCCTGTTAACGGCAAGTCGATAATTGTATAATCTTTGATCCCAAATAAAGATCTGACAAAGTAAGCCGTTCTTCCAGTACCGGCACCTATTTCTAAAATTCGTGCCGATTTGTTACGTCCTATTTTTTCATATATAGTGAAAGCTTGGTGCAATGCTTGTATTGCTCGTGTAGAAACTATTTTATCACCAACTAAAAGTCCAATCTCGCCATTATAAGGATTGGGAAAGTCAATTTTGCAAGAAAATAGTTCTTCTAATTTTCTAATAATTACTTGAGGCTTTTCATATTTGGATGGTTCAATAAGAATACGCTTATTTTCTGGGTTATCAAGACGTATTGCTCCCCATGCCTCGCCCAACCGAATAATGGCAGAATAATCATATGTGGTAATATATTTTTTAAAATTCTTTTTTGTATATACAATATCGAAAGTTACTTTGCAAATATTATCAAATCCAAACAATAAATTGTTATTCTCAGGATATACAAATATTTCTGACAGTGCCTTCATATCGTTACTAAGCAACGCGTTATGCACATCTTGTTTTAATTCATTAATGCCAAACCACATTCCGTCTCCATATGTATATTTTTCTGAAAATAATTTTTTATAAGCTGAAGATATTCTCTCAGATAATTCTATGTTATTATTACCCCCCCTAACTTCTTCTGTCAATATCCCATCCAAACAAAGATAAGGAGATCTGTGATATTCAAAGCAATTTAAAGCAATAGTATCAATATGATTTTTTGGACAAGAGTGTGTTTGCTGGAGAAATACTTGATATTCTGTAACGCCAATATACTTAAAATATTCAATTACGTCAATATATTTTTCAGTACAAATAATAATATCATATTTCTCTTGCAAAGCTACAAGCTCAGATGGATGCAATATAGGTTTTCCAAGAAATGTAGAGCCGTGTTTGTTCATATCAACAAAAGCATAAACATACTCTTTGTAGATATGAAATGCCTTTTCTCCCCAAAAACCAGCACCATAAAGAATTTTTTGTTGTAAATTCATGCTAGTAACCTCCTTCATATTTCAAAAGCGCATAGTCTTTTTCATTAAAACAATCATTGCTATACATTACGCGTAAACCATGTTCCGTGCAAGAACTAAAAAGTTGCTTTGCTACTTCAATAGCTCGGTTAGATAGTCGCGTATGCCTTTTCGCTGAATCGGATGTGATTATAACCGAAGCGTTAATTGAATTGGCAAGCTCGGCAAAGCCTAAAATATCATCTTCGTTATCGTTTATTTCAGGCAGTAAAATATATTTCAAAATGCATTTTACGCCTAATTTATGATAGCTGTTCAATTTTTTTACTACTCTATCATAGCAATTCACGCCTTTAATTTTGTAAAAAGTCTCCGCAGTCCCTGCATCTACACTTGATAAAATCCATAAAATATTATTTGCGAAACGTTCAATGTTAACTGGCAGCACAGTTGCGTTTGTATCAAGTATAAGCTTCCAATTGCGATTTAAAATTATTTCAATAGTTTTATCGAAATCTTTATTTATTGTCGTTTCGCCATTTGCAAAGCAGATAGTAACATCCGCCGTATCTGCTATAATATCAGATAACTGCTCAATAATTTCAAGTACGCTAATATCAACATTTAATTTTTTTACTAAAGTCTGTTGGTATGTGCAGTATGAACACCGAAAATTACAAAGATCTCCTTTAAATCCAGTCGCAAAATCAAAGTGATATGTCGGAGAGTCAAGCCAAATGTCATCGCGAATTTCTGGACAACCATCGCAACTAGTACCTTCACCGGTGTTAAGCTTATCACGAATTTTTTTACAGAGTTGATTTAACGATATCAGATCTTTGCGTAAATTATCGCTACAACTTATTTTCGGTCTTAAAACCATACAGCAAGCTGACAAGGAATCAGTAAAAAAGTTCACATAATTAGATTGAAGACGGCTACAGCTCTTTCCAATGAATACATCATCAGGAAAATCAATTACTCCCCCCACCCCCCTATTCAACAAATAATTGTAAATTTCCTTGACGTTTTGTTGGGCGACCGTTATACAGATTTTAGCATCTGGATACAACCGTAACGCTTCATCAAGCGGCAATATTTCAAGACCTTCGATAAAAGTATGAAATTTTTGCGGATCGACATCAGCGAAGCATAACGGATTGATTCCTTGTTTCATCCAACGAGACAGGTTATCGCGTGCATATTGACCTGCGCCATACATTATTTGTTTAAGTAATTTTTTCATAACTTTACTTTCAAAGTGTTCATTACGTTATTGCAATAAAAATTTGTAAATATTTTCTTCCGCTACATTCATTTTCCTAAGTTCTTTATAAATACAATACACAGCACTGGAGTCGTTTACAGATATAATATAAACGCTTTCATTAATTAATAACGATTTTTCAAGGCTTAAAATTTTAATTCCATTTACCACTTGGCCTTGCTTACATATATTGCTATCCACATAATAATCAACTTTTATATCATTAAGTTCAAGTTTTTCTTTCGCTATTTTACCTATTTCTCCAGAGCCAAATAATAATATTTTCTTATTGGCAAATCCAATATCATTTTCATCAAAAAAATGCGTTGCTCTTTGGATTTTAAAACCTTTGTTTTCTGGCTTTACGATTGATTTTAAACTGTCTTGAGACCATTCCATTTTCTCAAAAACTACGACAGAATCATAAAAATTCATTGAATAGGTAGAGTTGGTAAACTGCATGGAATTATCCATTGTCCCCCCCCCCCCCCAAGTGCGAGGAATATGCCGAGCATTCAAAGAATCTATTAAATCTTTGCAACATTCAATAAACGTACCCTCTCTTTTTAATCCTCCCCCAAATGAATCCCAATATGCGGTATGCAAATCCTCTACCATATAAACTCCATTCTTGCTAACCTTATCATAGAGGAAATCAAAGCTTGCACATACATGCTTCATTATATGGCTCCCGTCATCCAGTACAACATCCGGCGGGCCGTATTTATCTATAATGTTTTGTAGAAAAACTGTATCGGATTGGTCTCCAATGCAAATTTTAATTTGTTCTTCTTCATGTGTTTTGCAACCAGAACATATGTCAATACCAATAATTTTCGCAAAAGGTCCAAAATATTTTTTCCGCATTTGAAGAGAGCCGCCTCTACCGACACCTATCTCCCAAAAATTAACTGATTTATTTACGAATTTGCTAAAATGCCTTTCATAAATAGGAAAATAATGTGCCCACTTATCTATCGCTTTTTTTTCATTGCTTAAAAAAATATTATATAACATTATAACTCCTCCTTTTTAAAATTAAACAGCCACTCCGCAGTTGCACGAACCGCAGTATCAAAACAAATTTTAGGCGAATACCCTGTTTCTTCAGCAAAAGCCGAATAGTCCAGCCATTTAGGCAGCAAATCCAAGCCATCTGCTGGTATCTCCCCAAAACACAATTCACCGTTAGGATTAACAATATTCCTAACACGCTCCAAATATTCCCTTACGGAACAAGGCCGTTCGCTGCCAATAAAATACCTATCAGAATTTAATTTAATATTGCCTGCCAAATATAAAGCATTTGCTAAATCCTCAACAGCAATAATGTCAAAAATATTATTCCCATGACCAAGTAGCACGGGTTGCTTATTCAAAAGCTTCAAAATGCTACCAGCAATTAATTGCTCTGGTTTATTATACTTTCCAATCGGATGGCAAAACGTTAGCCAAGTAAGCTGAAACCCTGATTGCAACGATAGCTGGCGCAGCATTTCATAAATATATTTTTTTGTATAGAGATAATAAGCGCTGTTGGTAAATTGAGGAATTTGAGAAATTTGCCAACATAAATTTTCAAATATAGTTCCTGTTGCCACAACCTTGCTACATTCACATTTCCGTGCCAATTCTGCAATCTCCGTTGCATAATTAACATTACGTAATTGAGTTGAAAAATCCGCACGAAGCTTGCCAGATGGATTATCCCAAGCCAAATGGAAAATCACATCAATCGGTTTTTTCACAAACATACTCTCTATCACTTTTACATTCGGTAAATCGCATATTCTAGAAATATTTTTAGAATTCGGGCGGCAAATTGCGTAAACATTAATGCCCTTGCTACTCAATATGCTGGTTAAATGTGTTCCAATAAAACCGCAAGCACCTGTTACTATTACATTTTTCATCTCACCTCCAAATTCGGAATAAAAGTTACGAACTTCCCATTCCAATCTCTAATGAACGAGATTGCTTCGATTATTTCACTTTTAAGATTCCAAGGCAAAATAATAACATAATCAGGTTTGCTTTTTAAAAGCTCGTCTTTCCCAACTATAGGTATATGGGTTCCGGGTAAAAAATTTCCTTGCTTATGAATATTGGCATCAACAACATAATCTATAAAATCCTTGCCTATTCCGCAATAATTGAGAAATGTATTGCCTTTGGCGGCTGCACCATAAGCTGCAATTGATTTTTTCTGCTCTTTAGCTTCAATCAAAAATTTAAGACTATCAAATTTAATTTTTTGTATTTGTTTGTTAAAAGTTAAATATGTTTCAATTTTATCAAGAGCAGCATTACGTTCGTTCGCAAGTATTTGTTCAACAGATTTGTCAATTAGCACTTCACTATCTTTATGAACAACGTAAATTCTAACGGAACCGCCATGGGTCTCAAGTTCTTCAATGTTAATGATTTTAAGATTATGTGCTTCAAATATTTTATTAACCGCAATAATTGAAAAATACGAAAAATGCTCGTGGTAAATAGTGTCGAATTGATTGTATCCAATTAGTTTTAATATATGCGGAAATTCCAAAGTTATGGTTCCATTCGGAGCAAGCAAAATGCTCAATCCATCAACAAAGCTATTGATATCAGGAACATGCGCAAACACATTATTTCCAATTATTAAATTCGATTTGCCGCGTTTTTCAACAAGACCCAATGCACATTTTTTTTCAAAAAACGTAACTTCAACATCAATGCCTTTCTTGCGTGCTTCAAGCGCAACTGTTTCAGCTGGTTCCACGCCATACACTTGTATTCCATGGGGTTTGAAGTATTGCAATAAATAACCGTCATTGCAAGCAATTTCTGTAACAAGGCTGTTCTTATCAAGAGATAGTTTTTCGATTATCATGCTCACATAAGCTTCGCAGTGTTTAAGCCAGCTTGTTGAAAAGGAGCTGAAATACTTATAATCTGAAAATATCTCTTCGGGTTTGATGAAATCCAAAGCCTGTGCTAAAAAACAATTATCGCATACTTTCACCACCAGCGGATTGTAACATTGGCTACGAACCAAATTAGATTCGCTAACATATTCGTTTGATAGCGGTGATAACCCTAAGTCTGCAAAAGTATATTTAAGTTCCTTGCTGCAAAATCTACAATGAGTCATTTAGTTTCTCCTTTATTTGTATGTATTGCCAAGATAAATCTTGTTCGGAAATAATAAATGGTTTAGGCAATGGCCATTTTATTGAAAATAACGGTTCGTCATATCTGTAGCCAATAGATGAATTTGGTACATAATAATCCGACATAAAATAGACTAACTGGCAATTATCTTCCAGTGTTAAATAACCATGAGCACATCCCTTGGGAATAAATAGCATTTTGCCATTATTTTCAGAAAGTTCTGCCCCGAAGTATTGCCCGTAGGTAGGCGAACATATACGCATATCAACGCAAACATCATAAATTCGGCCACGAGAGCAGATGACGATTTTATCTTCAGCATATTCCAGCAATTGAGCATGGAGCCCGCGCAACGTTCCTTTCAATTTATTCGTGCAAAGGTTGGACTGAACAAACTTAGCCTCAATGCCGTGTTTAAAAAATTCCCTGTCACAGAATATTCGAGAAAAACTTCCGCGGATGTCAATAAAAGGATCTTGCTTAATAACAAAAGCTCCAGGGATATGAGTAGCTTCGAACTGCATATTATCAACTTCTCCCTGTTATAAATTCTGAAATTTGATTTTCCATAACAGTTATAACGTTATTATTGGAGGAATATGCTTTGAACCATTCAACAGTTTTTTGCAATGCCGCATAAATATCATATTTAGGTTGCCAAGAAAATATATTCCTTAACTTTGAACAATCAAGCCGCAATACATTTGACTCGTGCGGTTGCTTTACTAAATCTTGCGAATATTCCCAGCGTGCATTACTGCCCCAAATATCGCAAAACATTCGCACTAACACTTCTGTTGTAACACAGTCATCAGTATTTGGCCCAATATTGTATGTTCCTTGATATTTTTCGGGAGACTTATATTGTTCTTGGGCTATCAAGAGATATGCAAATATCGGCTCCAACACAAATTGATACGGTCTTATTGCGTTTGGATTACGGATAATAATAGGTGAATTGACACTGCTGGCTTTTATACAATCGGGGATTATTCTGTCGGCGGCGAAATCACCTCCGCCTATTACGTTGCCAGCTCTACAAGTTGAAACGCTTATATTTTGCAAAAAAGAACGCTTGTACGACGCGGTCACTAATTCACTGCAAGATTTCGAGTTGGCGTAAGGATCGTAACCGTCAAGAGTATCGGTTTCGCGATACCCCCAAAACGATTCATTGTTAAGATATACTTTATCTGTAGTTACATTAACAAATGAGCGTACGCTTTCACTCTGACGTATGGCCTCAAGTATATTGACAGTTCCCATTACATTCACATCGTAAGTATATTCGGGCTTATTATAGCTCTCACGGACAATCGGCTGGGCAGCTAAATGAAATACTATTTCTGGTTTATTCTCATTTATAGCATTCTTTAAAAGTTCTAAATTGCGTATGTCAGCGAAGATATTTTTTGAAAATTTTTCTACACCGCCAATCTCAAATAAATTTGACTTATCAAGCGGCACGAGCGAATACCCAACGACATTTGCTTTAAGCATTGACAAAGTTTTACATAACCAAGAGCCTTTGAATCCAGTATGACCAGTGATTAAAACAGTTTTATCGCACCAGAATCCTTTATCAATCATTTTTCCATACCTCCCATGGTGCTTTGCCGGTAGCAAGTAAACTTTCCAAATGCTGCTTATCTCGCATGGTATCCATGCAAGACCAAAACCCGTTGTGAATATACGCAATCAGGTTATTGGAATTAGCTGCGTATTCTAGTGGCTCGTGCTCTAGTATAGTTTCATCCCCGGAAATATGGTCAAGAAAATTTGGTTCAAGCACCATGAACCCTCCGTTTATATATCCGCTGTTTTCTTGGCGTTTTTCAGCAAAATTAGAAACCATATTTTTTTCGTTTATAGTTAAATTTCCAAATCGGCTGCTAGGGCGAACAGCTGTAATAGTAGCAAGTTTTCCATGCTTATGATGATATTTTACAAGTTCGTTTATATTTACATCACAAACTCCATCGCCATAAGTAAGCATAAACGTTTCGTTTTTTAAGTATTTGGCAACGCGCTTTACTCGTCCGCCAGTTAGGGTATCAAGACCTGTGTCCACAATAGTTACACGCCATGGTTCAGCAATATTGTTATGAATAGTCATATATCCGTTATTAGCAAAATCAAACGTCATATCAGAGCGATATAAATAATAGTTGGCAAAATACTCTTTTATAACATTTGCTTTATAGCCGCAACAAATAATAAATTCATTGTATCCGTAATGCGAATAGCTTTTCATTATATGCCAAAGTATAGGTTGTCCACCTAACTCAATCATCGGTTTTGGTTTAAGGTAGGATTCTTCCGAAATGCGAGTTCCGTATCCACCTGCAAGAATAACAACTTTCATACTAGTTTCCGCCTAATATAGTGTATATTTCATTAAAACCACGTTTATTGAGTTCAGGCAAAACTTTTTTTTGTAATAAAACATTCAACGCAACAATTATTCCAGTAGTAGGTTCAGGAGATAGTTCGCTTAACTCATAAACTGGCTTATCTTTAATTTTGCTGTTTTTTCGATAACCATCAGAAACAATAAATCCTGCAACATTTGATACACGATCCTCAAGTAAATAGTAACAATTGTGACCATGCATTCCAGTACCATAGATATAAACCTTATCGTATTTATTAGCAAAACGTTCGACTACTCCAATAGCAGTGGCAACAACATCAAACTTTGATAAGCCTGTTAAAAAATGATAATCTGAAACGAATTTTGCAAGCATATATTGGTAATTGGTCAAATATAGCGATGCGTATTCTTCATTAAACAACAAACCGCTGTAATATCCCTCGTGTTGCGCAACATAAGAATATATTCGCTCTATAGCATGGCTGACAGTCCCATCAATAGGCACAGGTTCCTTATGAAAATCTTCATATTTCCAATTGTAATCAAACAATGCCTTTAAAGCTTTAGGACGAAACCAAAATACGCCACCCAATGCAAAAGGTTGTTTATCAATTGATATTTTACATCTAAGTTTCAAACGTTCCGCTAATTTCATGGTCTCATCAAAGTTGGAACCCCAAGAAAATGCGATTGCAGTAAAATATTGGGAAGCATACGTTGTCGGCGGCGATAAAAACCCAAGTTTAGGATTCTGCTCAAAGCAATCAATAATATTATAAATAAAATTATCGCTTTTAATTGTGTTCTCTAAAGTAATCTCCATCCACGACCTGCCAACCGTTTGGTGCTTCACGATCTCGCAACTTTTTTTGTCTTTGATAAATCCAACATAATCGTATTGCATTAATAATTCTTTACATACAATAAGAAACGATGAAACTTCGCGCCCTCTATCTTCGGGAACAACAATGCGATAGTTAGTTCGTTCCAAGCTTTCAAATTTTTTAGTAATTTTCGCAATGTTTATTTCGCCTTTAGTAGAAATAATAATGTCGATATCCTTGGGTACTTTACAAATATAAGTGAATGCGTAATCAATGAGATCGGTATAATTCAGATGTGCAATCAAAACGATTTTGCGGTTCTGCGGCAAGTTGTTTAATGAGTGTTTTGAACTCAAAACAAAATTCAAATGCAGGGAATTTTTTAAATCTACTGGATGAGAAATTCTTATTAGATTTTTCCAAATTATATTTATATCATAGTCCGTATTCATAGCGATATAGTCAATTGATTTTTTCGCAATTTCACCAACATTAAACTCATACGTATCTTTTGGCTCCATCAGCAAGGATTTTCTCTTAATGAAAGGTAACGCATGTTCCGTCAGTAATCTATATGTATCGAATATGATGTATATATAATTTGATTCATGCGAGGAAAAAAAATCTTTATTATCAATATAAACAGCACTTTTGTAGCCACGAGATTCAAAAAAATCTGTTAAACGCAACTCATATTGAGTTGTCGCTTTTGAATAAGTGTCTGTTTCACCAAGCGTATTCCAAAATTCTTTAAAATCTGTGCTAAGCAACATACGTTTTTCGACAATAAGAAAATACGGTTGCAAATGATATGGTAAAATATTCTGTTCATAATCGTACGTTTTTTTTGATTTATCTATTTTGTTTTGAGCGGTTATTCCCCAAAAATCAGACTTTCCCTCCATTTCATCAAAAATATCTTCAAGCGGAAAAATGGGACCAAAACAACTGTCATTCAATAGCAACAACTCATCATATAAATCCACCTTTTCCCAACCCAGCAATTTTGTAAAAACGTCTTTGAAAGCGCCACAGTCAAAATCCCCACCCTTTCGAATAAACAATTCATCTGATAGTTTTTTTAATTTTACAACATACTCATTTTGCATTGCGCCATTGCAAACAATAACCAAATGGTTTGCATAACATTTGATTTTATGCAGCAAATAAAAAATATAATCGTCGGCAATTCCATCTGGATCATGCATAACAAATATACATAGCCTGTTTCTCTTCATCTCTCAAACCCCGACTTTTCTGGCAATATTTTTTCAAGACTGCCGTTAATAATATTTCTTGCATTGACAAATTCGTCATAACTCATATTTGAATCCGAATCATTTATGCAAATAACATGCCCTCTTTGATTTTCTATATAGTCGGTAATTTTGTTTAGGCAATCATTATCGTCAGTTTCAAATCTTTTGCCGAATTTAACGCTTCTCGGATAAAAATTATTTGAAGCTAGTTGCCAGTTTCTGAACACCCACGGATTAAAATCCAGCATAGTCCTGAATTTATTAAGGCTGGTTTGATGAAATTTTTCTCTCTCTTTTTCCCAAAGCTCGACCATTGTAGATTTGCATATCGAGGTTGGGAGATGATGTTGCCAAATACCCGTGAAGCGCGGAAACCCCGATAAAACCCATGAGCGGAAAAGCATTTTTCCGTATTTTAAATTGAACCAGCCTTTGCGGTTGTTTTTTATTACTTCTTTAGGGTTGAAATATTTATTGATAAGCCCTGCCGCACGATGCTCCATAAATATAAAGTATCTGTCTTCCGTGTGAGAATGTGCGGTAAGCACAGCGCAGTCGCAAGGTTTTCCGTCTTTGAAAAAGTCTTCTGCCTTTGTCTTTTTTAGAAAAAACATATCGTCATTGGAAATCAAGAAGTGCTCGGAAAGCTCATTTATCCTGTGAAAATTCAATTCAATCGGGTGCGCATTGAAAGTAGGCAGATACTCCGCCGGAATATAATCCTTGTGGTTAACAATTCTCAATTTCGGGTGCTCTTTGTTAAGCCATTTTGGAAGATGCCCGTAAGTCACCAAAAAAACATTATTAATCCAAGGCGCAAATTTCTCTATGCCCCTGAATATATACTGCAAATTATCCCAGTCCCTGTATCTCGCAATGCGGTCATCCGTATTGGCTTCGGGAGAGTATTTTTTCTTCTCAGCAAGCCATTCCGGGTCGCTGCCGTCAACCCAGGCTATAACTATGTCAATGGGGAGCCGGTTCACTTTAATCTTAGCCATATTTCGCACCTTCCATGTCAAACCGCATAAAGAACGGTTTCTGAATGCCATAAAGAATAATGCCTTATATAAAGTTTATAATTATTATGCAATGAAAGTATGTAAGCGGGAATTTCCCATATGTCATCTGGCTTATGATATAAGCAAATTGCTAACTTAGGTCGGTACTTCAAAATCGTTTGTTCTGCGCCTTTTAAGGCGTTTAATTCCGCACCCTCTATATCCATTTTAATAAAAGTCGCTTTTTCGCCTTTTAAAATATCATCTATTTTTATAGCTTTGATTTTAACTGTATTTTCTGAGTCGCCTGAAACGCAAGCACCGCCGGATGAAAAACTGCTGTTGTTAAAGCTAAGTTCGATATTTTCATTCCAAAGCCCATAGGAATAAATCACTGCGTTACTTATATCCTTAGCATTTTCAACACAAACGGGGTACTGCTTTGGATTAGGTTCAAATGCGATTATTTTCTTGTAATTACCATCGCACCATTTTATAAACTCAAAAGAACTGGCAAAATCAAAGCTTCCTGCGTCAATAAATACTTCTTCTGAATTTTGGCAGCCATAGAGAGTAAACGGTATTATATTATTGTCAAAATACTCTATAACTTTTTCTGCGGGATCTGTATTCCAAGCAAAAATTTTATTTTCGGAAAAAACGAATTTTAATAGTTTATTCTTTACTTCGAGCTTGCTATTATCGTCCGCAATGGAAATGACAATCCCAATGTCGCTACCATTATTTTTTTCAACTAATTCTTCGGGAGAAATAATCTTGCGACCGGAAATACAGGTAAGGTGTTTTGTTTCATCGCTGTCGCAAAAGGCAATAATTTTATCTGCACATAAATTTAAGAGCTGTCGTCCTCCTGCCCCTGCCCCGTAAAGAATAATGCTATCATGCTCGTGTAAAAAATTTTTAAATTTAGGGAACGCTGAGAAGATCATATCGCAGATAAATTCGTAGTTTCCCGTCAAAGAGAAAAGTAGCCTGTTTTCAAAAATTTTCCTTGAAAGCTCGTCTCCCAAGCGGCCATAGATTTCCTTTATATTCTTAATTTCACCCATTAAGTACCCCCCCATAAGTCTGGCTTACAAGGCCGCGTCACGCTGACATTGTAAACAGGAATTATGATTGATATTAACATTTTATGCAGCCTCCCTGTAAAATTTTTCTATATTCCTGTTCTTAGTTATATGGGGCATAATTGCATAGCACATAGTTGCGCCGCCGCCCTCTTTTGGTATATGATATTCTGGTTTCATTTTAACCTTACAGGAGGCTTTATGCCCAAAAACAAAACTTTGCGGTACGAACCGCTCAAACCCGTGCGTTTCGCTCCGCTTTTTGCAGACTGGACTTTCAAAAACGTTTTCGGAAAACCAGGCGGAGAGCCTCTCCTCATGGCTCTGCTTAACGACTTTCTCAAAAGAGTCCTGCCTGCCCCAATTACCAAAATCAAGTACCTGCCCACGGAATCCCTCGGAGCCACGCCCAAAAGCAAAAAGGTCATCTTCGACATTCTCTGTGAAGACAAGGAAAAGAACGTTTTTCTTATTGAGATGCAAAACGCCAAGCTCAAAAATGCCGGGAACAGGATTAGGCTTTACATATCCAGGGTTCAAGCCGAGATGGTTGGCAAGGGCGTAAAGGACTATGCCATGCCTGCCAGCTTCTTCATCGGGATTTTGAACTACAAAAGGAACGACAGCAAATTTTTCTTCACCGAGGAAGGCTGGTTTAACCTGCAGACAAAGGAGCTTGCGAGCAAAAAGGAGTTCAGGGTATTTGTCGAGCTTCCCAAATTTGAGAAGACAGCCGATAAATGCCGCTCTTTCAGAGACAAGATTCTGTTTCTGTTCAAAAATCTTCATATCATCAATGAGCGTCCGGCCAGCTTCAAGGAAAAGCTCTTTGACCGCTTGTTTTTTGTTTCTGAAATTTCTAAATTGAACAACAGGGATCTTAAAACATTGAGGCGCAACATGAGATATATTGATGAAAGACAGCTTGCT
>JAITFT010000124.1 GCA_031281155.1 Candidatus Fibrimonadaceae bacterium | reverse complement strand
CTTCGCCACCGAGAGAGCAGGAAATTATTAGTGCCAATCCTAATAAAAAAAACGACACATAAAAGCGTGAAACGCATTAAAACTTCTCCAGCTTGTGCAGCTTTGGCGTTTTGCGGAGGAGGCGGAGGCTTAACATAGTAGAAATATAGTAAATTACACCTATGTTTTACGTATTATCCTTTCTTTTGAGTAGCCTCCCCCGCAAGCTCGAAAAAATTATATTTGAATTTTTTTATCCAATTTATTTGCTCAAATTTAGAAAGGAAAAAGAATACATTACAAGCCGGTTACAAAAAGCAAATTTACAAATATCGCCAAAAGACATATATAGAAATCTTTTTGCCAACGGCCTCGACAGTCTGCGTTTTTTAAAAAACAAAAAAGTCGCAATAAAATTTGAAAATTTGAATTTAACAGAAAATGAAAAAAATCCCATTGTTTTCATCAGCATTCATTCCGGTGCATTTGAAATACTACACCGGGTCATTGGAACACAACCAACAAATTTAATCGTTTCTGAATTCAGAAATAAAAAATTGGATAAATTTTTAACCAACACAAGGCAAACACAAAACCTAAAAATAGTAAAAGATTATGAGCTTTCAAAAATTTTAAAAAACGCTATTCGCAACAAAGAGAATTTAGCAGTTATGGCTGACCAATCGAAACATGGTGGTGAAAATTTTGATATTTTAGGCGACAGCATTCCTTTATTTTTCAAGCTGCCTCTAATGGCCAATAGGCTGGGGGCAAGCCTGGTGTTTTTCAGAACCTTCAAAAAAAACGCCGAGCACGTAATTCGCTTTGAGCGGGTTTATAAACCAAAATCGGAAATTGACAAAAACGAAATCGCAAAAATGATTGAAAGCTGGGTTTTGGAGCACCCAGAGCAATGGGCGTGGAATTATAGAGGCGACTAGGCATCGCAAGACTGTTCTTGGCTGCGTGACACGATCAGTGTGAGTTCTAATCGCTTGCTACCCCTCCATATATTTAGAAAAACACTTTTTCCCAATTTGGACCGCCTATACCGCTTTCACAGTCCCAATCGGGGACAGTATGAATAATGCGTGTGGAATTAAGGTCTATGCTTTCTTTTAATTTCCCCTTTTTATCATCACATATAAGCATTATTTCATAAATAAAATCTTCGCTCCAATACAGTTCTTTTCCTCCTGAGTTGCAAAATATTGAATTAAAAATCATATCTTGCGAAAGAATTAGATAATAATATGAGTTAGATGGAATTGTAAAATATAAAGCAAAATAGTTACATTCAGATACAGTTTGTTCTTCGTTAAATATATGCGGAAACCATAGTGCCAAAATATCTTTGTCAGTAGTAAAACCGCTTTCATTTCCTAAGGAGCTCCTATATTCATGTCCATGCCAAGTTCTTTTATAAGATATAACTTTGCTGTCCATAATAGGCATCTCATTGGAACTTACTTGTTCTGCATTATTGGTGCTAACATCATTACAAGCTAAAAGCACTATTGCTGTTATGGCAATACAAGTGAAAATTTTGATAAGTATTTTCATAGATTGGTCCTCATATGGTAGCCTAAAACTACGTTACCGCCATCATTGCGAAACCTCCTTATAACTATATTCAATGGATCACTTGATCTTGTGACAAAATCTACAATCTCAAAAGGGTCATTCCACGATGCTGAAGAAGCTATAAGTTGACCATTTTGGTAAACATACATATCAAGGTCTTGTGATGTTCTTTTATTCCGTGATACAAAATTACCTTCGGTAAGCCATGATATGGCTATCCTATAACGTTTATTTGCTTGAATATTATTCTCTGTAATGTGTATTTCACGATTATTGTTTGCATTGAAGCAAGCAGAGTTTCCTCCTTCACAGAACCAGCTTCTTGTTCCCCAAGCAACGCTAGAATAATTCATAATTGATTTTCCTGTTTTATAATTGTCCAAATCCCAAGAATTAGCGTTTTGAATAGGTATTGTTTCTCCAGTCAAAAGAACTGCTTTCATCAGAGCAGGGCGCCTTTTAAAAAACGGATGCTGTTCTAGTAAAGTAGCAGTAAAACCTGCCGCAAGGGGGGTGGAAGCACTCGTGCCACTTATAAACCCAAAAATCCCCATATCAATATCTGTATACATTGATAATTCTGGTTTTTCATTGTTTACTTCAGAGTTTCTCCATTTAGAATACGGAGCATAACGATTTGTAGCTGGTTCTACTGCACCAACGGTTATAACATTTAAAGCCTTGCCTGGGGATGCTACATAAAATGTTGTATCGCAAGATGCAGGAACACAATTCTGTGGATGATATTCCCGTCTGTTTCCTGCAGACTTAAAATTTATGACTCTGCGTTGATAGATATAGTTATCCATATCCATATCGGAACGGCTGTATACGTGAGCAGTATTTGAGCTTGGATACTGCGAATAACTATGCGTTACAACTTCTATAGGAGGGGAAAATGAAGATGGATTTGGATGAGGAGAAGAGCTTCTAAAACCAAAAACATGCGCTAAAGGAGCTGAACTTTGCACAACATTTACAACTCTACTATGATGCGAATCAGTAGTTCCGGTGCAATTATTTGTATATCGACTTAAATTTATTATTGGAACGCTTGGGCTTCTACAATTTACCTCTACTACGCCAACTCCTATTGCATTGCCTTGGTAGCCATTAGGAAAAGCATGTGTCGATAGCTGGATAGTTGATAAAATAGAAGCAACGCTAGCGTCTGACATAGGCTCTATGTAATCATCAATAACCAATTCTTCGTAATTGTTTATTAGTGTGTTAATTTCTTCTGCCGTCATTAATGCTATCCAGTTGCGATCATCAGAACTTATTACGCCTGGAATGGGTAAGTTTCTCTTACCTTTATTTTTACTATCAAATTTTTCATTATACCTTTTTAAAAAAAACTCATATTCTTTGGAGTTTATTTTTTCTCCATTTAGGTAATAATCATAATTTTTTGTTTGAGAATTATACTCATAGCGTCCTTGTACGGGTTCTATTTCAATTTGTGGTATATGCTTATCTGAAATTACAACTAGCCTTTTTTCCTTATTTTCAACAACCATTTCTTGTTCAATTCCATTAAAACTTGTTCTTGCTCTACCCATAACGTCCGTTTTCATTTTTACAGTTCTTTTTTTGCTACCTTTAGTAAGCTGTGTGTTCAACCATTTTTCAACATCTGGACTTACTATCGTTACGTTAGAATTACAAGGTGGCGGTAGGTACTCATCTTTTTTGTATTCTGGATAGAGAAGTTGCGAGTGTGAATTTTGCCACATAAGACAAAATAAAAGTAGAACCGAAAGTTTTGGGACTATTTTCATAAAAAGCTCCTTGTTGTGAGTATTCATGCATAATATACATTTTTTTTTAAAAAAAAGTCAAAATTTGGAGCTTTTTATGTCAAAGACGTGGAATTACAACTCCAAATGATCTATCAGCCTTGTTTTCCCAAAATAACACGCAAGCAAAATAACTGCCTTTTCTGAAATTTTCGCTTTCACAGGCATTAAATCGCTTTTATTTGCTATTTCAATATACTGAATTTTACCGCCTGCGCTCTCTATTTTCTTCTTAATAATCGCCTTTAATTTTGCCGCAGAAAACTCGCCTTGCCTGTGCTTTTTTTTTGCTTCCAAAAGACCTGCGTAAATTGAACTCGCATCGCTCCGCTCGCTCGCGCTCATGTACTCGTTGCGGCTAGACATTGCAAGACCGCTCTTTTCCCTTATGGTTTTTGCGCCTATAACTTTTACGGGAAAATTCAAATCAAAAGTCATTTTGCGAATTAAATGCAATTGCTGAAAATCTTTTTCGCCAAAATAAGCCTTGCTTGGAAGCGCTATGTTGAAAAGTTTTGCTACAACGCTTAAAACGCCTGCGAAGTGCCCAGGGCGGTAAGCTCCGCAATACATATTTTCGAGTTCAATATTTTTTACAAAAGTTTGCAAAGGCGCAGGATACATATCTTTTGGCTCCGGCGCAAAAATAATGGTTGCCCCTGCCGCCTCACAGAGTTTTGCATCTGCTTGCAGCCTTCGCGGATATTTTGCGAAATCCTCGTTTGCTCCGAATTGCGCAGGGTTTACAAAAATGCTAACAATTGTTATATCGTTTTGCTTTGCAGACATTTCAATCAGAGAAAGATGACCTTTGTGCAATGCGCCCATAGTTGGCACCAACCCAATGCTTTTCCCCTGTTGTTCTTGGGAAAATTTTTGCAAAGCCAATGCCTTGCGAATTATTTTGCTTTTTCCCGAATTTTTTCGCATGTGTTCTCAAGCGGGCAAAGTGATAATACGGCGGCGGTGAAAAAAGGCATCCATAAAACATAGCAAATATAAATTATAATGGAATTTTCAAGTTTTTCGGAAGCTATCAGCTGAATGCCCAAGAAATGGAAGGTGATGTCTAAGACAATAAGCAAAATTAAGCTAAACAAGCTAACGGGAATGGTTCTGCGAACTCCGCTGGCAATGGCGCCTTCAAGGGTTTTCTTCTTTTTGGCGTTCTCGCTAACGTAATGCCTGAGCCCGAAAATCAAATGGAATGTATCTGCGAAAAATATGGATATAAGCACGAACCACGCCAGGTTTGAAACTCCCAGAAACAAGAGCCAGGTAGATAGCGCATAAGCCAGGAATATAAGGGGGAATATTGATTTTATAAATAGGCTTCGTATAAAAAAGAAACAGGTTATTGCTATAGTAAAAATCACTGCCATTAGAATTTGAACCACATCTATATATTCACCAACGACAAGCAAAAACAAAGCATTGAAAATCAAAAATAAAAACAGCAGTAAAGCGCATTTGAAGCCGAAAAACCACCATCGAAAAAAGAATAATACCAATATTGCAAAAACAATTCCATAGCTCGAGGCAAAATGAAATTCACCCTGCGTTAAATCAAGGGCAATCTCTTTTACCTGAACCGTGAGGGGTTGTATGGAAACCAAAACTCCTTCTATATTAAACAATGCCACTATGCAAAGCACAACCATAAGGAATATTTCCAATAAGCGAAAGCGAATTGAATACTCTGAGACTTTCTGCGCCAAAGATGTTTTTTCTCTTAAATTCATTGGGGAGTAATGTAGAAAATTCTCCTCAACACCGCAATGTCGCTGGCTCTTACTCCTGCTACTTTTGCCGCTGCTCCCAAAGTTAAGGGTTTGGCTTGGTTTAGTTTTTGGCGAGCTTCCATGCTTAGGGCGTTTAGGTTTAAGTAGTCGATGTTTGGGGGAATTTGGAGCTTTGACATTTTTTGCTGGTTTGAGATTTCTTCAGCGGCTCGGAGAAAGAAACCGCTGTAGAGTTCTTCGGAGAGGAGATGCCATTTCTCCTTTCTTGTTAAGGGAATTTGCGGGCAGGCTGCTTCGAAGAAATCTTCGGCTTTTATGCCTGGGCGTTTTAATATTGAGAGCCATTTTGTTCGCTCTGCAACAGGGGCCTGTCCGCTGTTTGCCAAGATTGGGACAATTTGTTCCGGGGTGCCGGAGTTTTCGCTTAAAAATTTTTTAGCGGCTTCTATTCTGCTTATTTCTTGCGTGTAATTTTCCCATTCGTCTTCTGTTAGCATTCCAGCGTTATACGCTTTTTCGCTCAACCTTTGCTCTGAATTGTCTGCTCTTAAAAAGAGGCGGTATTCGGCGCGGCTTGTGAACATTCGGTAGGGCTCTTCCCAATCCATTGTGGTTATGTCGTCTATTAAAACGCCTATGTAGCTATCTGCGCGGGAAAGTATAAAGGGTGGTTTTTCTTTTATTTTTAATGCTGCGTTTATGCCAGCTATTATGCCTTGAGCGGCCGCTTCTTCGTAACCGCTTGTTCCGCATACTTGCCCGGCAAAATAAAGCCCTGGGTGCTTTTTGCATTCAAGAGTTGGGTGAAGCTCTGTGGCGTTTATTGCATCGTATTCTACAGCATAGCCTATTTGAAGAACGCGAGCATTTTCCAGGCCAGGAATTGTGCGCATTGCTTCTATTTGCGTTTCTTCCGGCAGGCTTGAATTAAAGCCGTTTATGTAAATTCTGCTTGCATCTATTGTTTCGGGTTCTAAAAATAATTGATGGCTTTCTTTATCTGCAAAGCGCTTTATTTTATCTTCTATGCTTGGACAGTAGCGAGGGCCCAGCCCTTGGATTTTGCCAGTGAAAAGAGGGCTTTTATCAAATGCCGCTTCCAAAATTCTGTGAGTTTCTTTTGTGGTTCTGGTTAGGTAGCATTTTGCATCGTTGCATAAATACGCCGCATCGCTTTTGCTGCTGAAAGCCCAAGGCTCTGCGTCTCCGCATTGAGCTTCGCATTTTGAGAAGTCGATGCTTGCGGCATCTATGCGGCTTGGCGTTTCGGTTTTTAGTCGGCGGGTTTTTATGCCCAGTTTTTGCAATGATAAGGAAAGTTGCTCTGCGCTTGGTTCGTTGATTCTTCCGCCAATGCTGGATTTGTCAAGGCCTGTGAACATTTTGGATTTCAAAAAGGTCCCGCTCGCAATTACTACCGCTTTGCTAAGTATTTGCTCGCCGCTTTGCATGGTGGTTTTCCAAAGCTCATTTTCTTTTTCCAGTTGAACTGCTTCGCCTTCTATAATTTCCAAACCGCTTAGGTTTTCCAAGGTTTTTTGCGCAAGCGCAGTGTATAAATCCATATCGCATTGAATGCGGTTTCCCCAAACTGCGGGCCCTTTGCTCGCATTCAGCATGCGGAACATTATGCCGGCTTGGTCGGCTAAAATTCCCATAAGCCCGCCCATTGCATCTATGTCGCGCACCATTTGCCCCTTGCCAACGCCGCCGATTGCGGGGTTGCAACTGAGATGCCCAATGCTTTCTTTGCTAAAAACCGCCATGGCGGTTTTGGCACCGATTTTCCACGCCGCATTCGCAGCTTCAATGCCTGCGTGCCCGCCGCCTATTACGAGTATGTCAAATGACGAAGGGTGGGGCAAAGTTTCCATGCGCGGTAATGTAGAAAAAAGTCCACCTTGCAATTTTTCCCCTGTCAAAGTTTTTCCCTCTTGACAAGGTCGCTGAATTTTTCTATCTTTATAGTAGATGCCTAAAAAACACCTAACCCTGCCTTTATTGGCTTTTTGCGTATCAATTGCAGTTTTAACCCGTCATCTAAATCATATATTTTTTCTTCTTAAAATCTATTTCTTTACCATGCGGAATTTGAAAGGAAAAAGTTGAACCTTTTGAATTTGCCGTAATTGCAAAATCTCCCATGGATATAACATCCATTCCAATTAAAACATCGCAATCCAAAATTTCCGAACAGCTATTTGCCATTAATTTTATTGAGCAGTCATTTGGCAAAAGAAATTCCAATTGTTACCGCACTCAAAACTTTATCCTTGGAGAATAGCAATACGTGGTGTATGCAGTTTCTCCTGCTATGCATTCTTGAATTAAAAAGGTTCCAAGCGGATATTTTTTCGTAGCATTTTTGTAGGCTGTTTCAAATGTTCTGTAACTGCCAACGACAGAATTTCCACGAATAACCAACATTTTTTTATTGTAACGCTTAACAAGTTCATTTTGGTTAGAAATGAAATAATTGTATTCTTTATCCAAAGGCAATTTTTTCGGCATAGCTAATCTCCTTTTTGATGCACCTATACTCGTAAGCAAGGCTCTACCTATAATATACTAAAAAATTTCCCGAATGTCACATAAAAAATGAAAAAGTGCCAAAAAAGCTCTTTTTTTACTTTTTGCATTTTTTCCGCATAAAACGGCATTTCAATAACGACAACGAAAAGGGCAAATGAACACGCAAAACGCCAAAACTACACAAGCTGGAAAAGCTTTAATGCGTTTCACGCTTTTATGTGTCGTTTTTTTATTAGGATTGGCACTAATAATTTCCTGCTCTCTCGGAGGCGAAGAAGAAACTTCGCCATCTTCCAGCTCGGCAATTAGGAGTTCATCAAGCTCAGGAATCCCAAGCTCCTCTTCTTCCATCGACTGTAGCACCATCAGTTCCTCTTCAATTAGCGAAGACCTATGCTTAGATTTTGACCCCGATGAAGAAGTTGAACATCATGGCAAAATGAAAAAGCAATTCTGCGATGAGCGAGACGGTAAAAAGTATGTTTATGTGCAAATTGGCGAGCAAACTTGGATGGCAGAGAATTTGAATTACGATGTTTGTGGTAGTAAGTGCGGTGAAGGCAGTCGCCTTGTTGATGCCAA
>JAITFT010000077.1 GCA_031281155.1 Candidatus Fibrimonadaceae bacterium | reverse complement strand
ATATACATTATCTAAATTTACCGTAGATTATTTCGTTTGCACACTCTAATAGGTAGTTTCCATCGTTCCCCTAAAATGTAGTATTGCTCATAACGTTGAAGGTATGCGACGTTCCAGACACGTTATCAAAAACAATGCGAAGCATTGCCCATTAAATCACTGGAATGTGGCGTAGCCCGGAGCCGCCAAAGGCGGCGGAGCGTATACCGTTTGTTAGCCGAAGTGGAATTACATCTTCCCGTCACGGACGACGGGAAGATACTATGCACAAAATTTCAATTTGCACAAAAATGAAACTTAATGCGATAAGTGGAAAATGCTTAATAGGTTTGCTTAATAGGTTCGCACACTACTTTCCGTTTTGTTTACAAATAGGACAGCCGATAGAGCATGAAATCGAACGGTTTTGAATAATATGCCCGTGGTGCAAGCCGTATTTTTTTAACATAGCATCAAAGGCATCATTTTTCTTTTTACTGCTAAACTGCCCATTCATAACTTTCATTCCGGGCTTCGCAGCAATAAACTCTAAATCTTCCACTTCATGGGGCGTGCTGTGAATACCAAAGCCCTGCAAGTTGGGTATACGCAAAATATTAGAAAGGTCAGAAAGTCTTTTGCAAGTTGCTATTTCAACACTAATTAAATTGACTAAATTTTGAAGGTTAGGAAAGTAGGTAGGTGTTGGGTATCGGATTATGTGAAGTTGCTCAAGCGAAAGTATATTGCCGATAAAATCAAAATTTTCAAGACGGCTAGATGCGCCACCATTAAGAAAAAGAAATTTCAAGTTAGGCAGTTTTGCCAAAGCAGAAAAATCATCTATTTTCCAACCATAAATAGACACTTCTTCTAAGTGACTACACACAGAGAGGAAATCCAGGTTATCTAAATGCGGTATTTCCCACAATGAAACTCTTTTTGTGTCTGCATGTTTTTTTAGCAAAGCAAAATCTGCTTCACCATAAGAGTGAAGTTGAACAAAACCTCCATATCCATCTCTTTCGCCATAAAAACTTTCTTTGCCCATATAACCCTCGCCTAATATAAATGCTCTGCGTTGCCGTTGGCTTCAGTAACCGACTCTGCTAACGATAATACCGATACCCATGAAGAGAGTCAAAGAAAAGCTGCGGACAACGTTGGCCACTATTACCCGAACATCTCGGTACTGCCGTCAAAACCATCCTCTACAGTTCCACTCAGAATTAACCTATGATCGCCGATTGGGTCACCATGATACCAGAACTTAAAACTCCCGTCACTTTCTACAAATATTGTTCCTAAACACATTTGCTTTAAGCACTCTTCTTCTGTTAATTCACCCTCGCTGTCCTCACCCCAACAATCCATCTCGAATAAATCATCTGCGAGTATCTCTCTTGCTTCTATATCCAGTTCGGCTTGTCGGTTTATTAGTTGATGCGCAAAATCCTTAGCAGCCTGATTCAGTTCCTTATCACCCTCATCATCGTAAGTTATATTTATATTATTTTTACCCCAATCTACCGAAGCTGTGAACTTGTCGCCGTCTTTTTTGAACTTGATTACCGCGGGAACCGGAGCATCGCCTAACATTTTAACAAATTCCGCTTCAGTAATAATTTCTATGCCCTGCGTTTTTGCTTTGGCTGCTTTGCTGCCCGCATCTTTGCCGATGACCAAAAGATTAACCTTAGATGTTATATCGTTTGCAACCGTTCCGCCCAAATTTTCAACTGTTTTTTTGGCAACATCACGGGTATAAAGTTCAAGCGTTCCTGTAAATACCACAATCTTGCCCGAAAAAATATTTTTGGGGTCGTTTGCCATTTCCCTTATTTCCGCCTCTTTTATTCTTTTTTTCCACGCGCTGAGTTTTTCAGTTTTTCCGCCTGTAGTTATCATTAAATCCTTGCTACATTTTTTAAAAATATCCTTCCCGAATTTAGCGTTAAGCGGCAAGGTCACCTTAATCAAGCTTTCACATTCTTCAAAGGCGAAATCTCCGATATAAGTAACGCTTTCGGGAATAACAATTTCATTTAGGCGGCTGAACCAAAACGCTTTTGCCCCTATAGTTTCAACACCGTCAGCAATCACTATTGTTCTGGAACCTTGATAGTTCCACCCGGCAAAAGCTAATTTTCCAATAGTCCTAACACTTCCGGGAATGCTGAAATATTCTGTATCGTCAAAATAGTAAAAAGCGTTATCGCCAATAGCTGTAATTCCTTCGGGAACAGTTATTTTTGTATAGCCCCATTTTGTTTTCTCAGACTCGTTATCAATCCGCGTAACTGGTTTTCCGTTAAATGTTGCAGGCAATATCAATTCCCCTAAGGGTCTGGCACCGTCAACTTCGCGAACAGTGGCAATAACCGTGTTTGCCAATTCCACTTTTAATTTTACTTTCGCTTTCACCAATTCTTTTGATTTTCCTTCCGCACGCAAATCCTCTATTTCTACTATTGCGTACTCCAAGCCATTGTTAATGGGTTTTAATCCAATTTCAATTTCCACTCTACTCCTCCTTTTTTTTGATATTGCTTTTTTGTACAGTGATGTGTTTTGTCAACTAATATAAATTTAGCTGATTTTAGTCGAAAAATTCAAAGCTTTTTTTTGCAAGTTTTTGGCTTTCCCTGTATTCTAACTCCCATTTATCATAACCATTTGGCGGCGGATAGCTGTAGCCGGTTCGCCAATACCCCTCACCGCACGCCCATAACATTGCCCAATGATATTCTATTTCGTGAGTAACAGTTAAAGATTCTTCAAATGTTTCAATTTTCAAAAAATCACTATGTTTTGTTATTATAGAATCTGCTTCATTAGCAGACTTGTCGGCATATTTCATAATTATGCCTTTAATAATTTCTCTAAATGTAAAGCGATTATAAACAATTCGTTTGTTCGATTCCTCGCAGGTTAAAACAATACCATCTTTATCAATATGTTCGGGAAGAATTGCAAACATGGCTTTTGTTGTTCCGTCTGAATTTACAAATTCCACTTCATAAGCCTCATGCGGGTTATCGTAAGGATAAACAACTGTACCAATTTCACTTTCTTTAATTCCCTCATTCGGAAAATCTATCAATCACCGATTTTCGCGGCTATTATAACCGTCACAGGATATAATGTATCTGATG
>JAITFT010000031.1 GCA_031281155.1 Candidatus Fibrimonadaceae bacterium | reverse complement strand
CATCAGCGGCTTTGAGGTTCGCTACTGGCTCTCAACAGCTCCGGGGAAACAGCTTGGGTATCAGGTTTACAACAACACGCAGTTCTCAGCAGACGTGGTCCATGAGGGCGGCGGTCTTTACAGCGGTCGCTTTGTTCACGCCGGAACGCTTGCCCCGGGCGCAAAAACGGAATGGGGCGATGGCTTGGAATTCTTCTTCTACCACAGCGATTGGTCGGCGTGGAATAAAGAAAGCGATTTCTCCAACACGGGCTTGGGAGCAGATTTCTCCGAGGCGCATTACATAGCGGTTTTCGATAGCAACGGGAATCTTATATGGGGAACAGTGCCGATATTAATTTCTAATTTGCCCTTTTCCAGCAACCAGCTTTTTTCAAAATTGAGGAATTAACATGCTCAAAAAAATCATTCCAATCCTGCTCGCACTCTCCTGCCTTTCTTTTGCCGTGGATGCTGCCGCAATACTGGCAAACCAGCAAAAAGCCGCCTTCCCAGATACCGCAGAAATCCGCATGCGCACCACCATTGCCATGCAGGGTCTGCCTGCGCAGACCATCGAAAGCCGCTCGCTGAGCAAAGGGAAAGAGAAAAACCTTACGGAAATAAAGTCGCCGCTTATGAACATGAAAATAATCCGCAATGGAAACCAGCTAAGCGTAACCGACCTTAAAACAGGCGCAACGCTGCCCTCGAATATGGCTGGGCAGGCAGATATGCTCGATGTAAGCCAAGGCATGGGAAAGGCAGGAGATTACCTGGCTCCTGTTAAAGAAGGGAATCTGTGGCGCTTATCGCCCAAAGACCCCGCGCAAGCCACCTTGCTCTATTCAGCGGAGCAAAAGCGGGTAGTCAAGATGAGGCAGGAAATACAGCCCGGAATCCAAAGCGAGACAAATATCGCATATTGCGGCAATACCTGCCAATTACCGGGAACCCCGGCATCAATAGAAATCACAACCACGGCAAACGGCCAGGCAGCCGCTAAAATCACGCTAGAAATACTTTCCGTGCAAAAACTGGCGGCAATACCAGATGCATTGTTCGAAATATTTTAATATGATAAGATTACTTTTTTTCACAGCCTTTTCTATTTTCATTATTTCTTGCACCACAAGCAAAATGAATGTGGAGCAGGGTACTTTCCAGGCAATAAAACCGCCTAATATTTACGGCAACAATCGCCATTTAACAAAAGATACCAACTATATAATATCCTACGATGCGAGCATAGGCAAAAACAAAACCATACCTTTGCCCGGAATTATGAATCAATCCCAGCGTGTAACCTCTGAAATAAAATTAGATGGCACACCGGCAGATATAAATTACCGTTTAATACAAAAAGCCTTGGGTTTTCAGTTTTCTAGAGTAACTAAAAAAGAAGATTTTTTTATGGGTTTTGGTGGCGGAGTGCAAAATTTTCCTTATGTTTTTTTTATGCTGGGGCATAACGGAAAATTTATAGAAGCAGGCGGTGCAGCATTTTGGGGTTTAACGATAGACAAAGCATCTTATTCGGGAGAGTGGGGGTATATTGATAATTTTACCATGGGTATTACAAAACCTATAGAAAAATATGAACCGCATTTTGAGCAAAACAATGTAAGCATTTTGCATTCTTATGGCGGCCTTACTACCTATGCAAGCCTTTACTGGAAAAAAGTTGCCCTAAATTATTCCGCTTCCATAACCAGTCCTTGGTTTCTCATAAGCAATTCGCTTCCGGTTTCAAGTGACTACGATGCTGATATTTCCTTTTCTTTTCCCGTTTTGTTAATGCAAGATGTTGGAGTTTCCTTTACTCCTTATAAAATAAAATACAGGCTGGGCATAAACCAAATCACTGGCGTTAAATTCCCGGGGCAGCACTGGGGGCTTAGCGTTCAAATGGCGTATGGGTGGTGATTTCAGGGTTAGAATACGAAAAAAACACAAAAAACGCACAAATGATTTGACAAAAGCGAAAAACTTTGTTATATTTGTGTGCGAGGAATTCTATCCACGAGTGTGCAAGGGTTTTGCGCCATAATAGGATAGATGGGCAAAATGATGAACGAAGTGGAAGAAGAAACCGAAGGCGGGTGTGCATTCGCTAGTCTAGGGTTATCCGAAAATGTAATGAAAGCCGTTAAAGAAATCGGCTACGAAGATCCAACACCAATACAAATTCAAACCATACCATTGCTTTTGGCAGGCAAAAATTTGTTAGGCACGGCACAAACAGGAACAGGCAAAACAGCGGCATTCGTGCTGCCATTGCTTTCAAGGCTCAATTTCGAGGGCAAAAATCCGCAAATGCTGGTTTTAACGCCAACCAGAGAATTGGCAATTCAAGTTGCCGAGGCAATAAAAAAATACTCGGCCGGCATAAGAGATTTTCATGTTGTGCCTGTTTATGGCGGGCAAGATATGAGCATTCAGCTCCGTGCACTAAAACGCAAGGCGCAGGTTGTAGTTGCAACTCCAGGTCGCTTAATAGACCACATGGAACGCAAAACCATAGACCTCTCCGGCATTCAAGCCCTCGTGTTAGACGAAGCCGATGAAATGCTCGATATGGGTTTCCAAGACGACGTGGAATACATTCTGGAAGCAACGCCAGATGAAGCGCAAAGGGCTTTGTTCAGCGCAACAATGCCTGCCGCTGTGCAAAAAATCGTTTCCACCTACTTGGGCGAATATGAAACAATAAGAATAGCCGGCAAAACAGCAACTGTTGATAAAATTCGCCAACGCTATTTATCTGTTCGCCAAGAGCACAAAATGGAGGCTCTAACTAGAGTTTTGGAAGGCGAAGAATTTGAAGGAATGCTTATTTTTGTGCGAACCAAGCAAGCAACAGCAGAAGTTGCAGAAAAACTGGAATCACGCGGGTTCGATGCTGTTCCGCTTTCCGGCGACTTGGCGCAAACTTTAAGAGAACGTACTTTGAACCGGCTTAAAGAAGGCAAAATAGACATTGTAGTTGCAACCGACGTTGCCGCCCGCGGTTTAGATGTAGATAGAATAACCCACGTGTTAAACTACGATATCCCCTACGACACCGAATCTTATGTTCACCGCATAGGCCGCACCGGCCGCGCAGGCAGAGACGGCAATGCCATATTGTTCGTTACTCCGAGAGAAAATCGCCTGCTTGCGATGATAGAAAAAGAAACTCGCCAAAAAATCGAAAAAATGAGTTTGCCAACAGGCGAACAAATTAGCGATAAAAGAGTGGCTAAATTCAAAGACGAAATAGTTGAAGTAATTCAAAAACAAAATGAACTAAAAGAATTCAAAGACCTAATAGAAAACCTGTCCATCGAACAAGCCTTAGACATGGCAGACATAGCCGCTGCTCTGGCTTACATGAGCCAAGAAGAGCAGCCCCTATTCCCCAAAATGGAACCATTAGATGCAGGCGGCGATAGCGGGCGAGCTCTCCGTGGTCGCGACCGCTTTGAGCGTGGTGACCGTGGAGACCGCTTTGAGCGCGGAGATCGTGGTGACCGCTCACGTGGCGAGCGAGGCGAACGCTCCGAGCGTGGCGAACGCCGCAGAGACGGCAACTTCAGCGATATGGATCCCCCAGAAGAAGGAATGGAGCGTTACTACCTAGGCGTAGGCAGAATGGACAATGTTTCGCCAAGAGACATTGTTGGCGCCATCGCAAACGAAGCAGACTTAGATTCTAAACATATTGGGCATATAAAGCTTTTTGAAAAATTCAGCACTGTTGATTTACCCGAAGCCATGCCCGAAGAAGTTTTGCAAATTCTTCGCAGAATGACCATCAAAAATCGCCCATCAAAAATAAGGCTTATGACCGACGAACCTCCACCGAGAAGATCTTTCGATAACGAAGACAGAGGCGGAAGAGGCGAGAGAGGCGGTGGAAGAGAAGGCAGAGGCGGGAGATCGCACTTCGACAGAAAGCCTTTTAAAGGCGATGGCAAGCCACCCAGAAGAACTAGAAGGTTTGGGCGGCACTGAGGGAGTAAGGAGTATCTGTTCAGCGTTCGTTGCTTGCGGGAGTGAGCCTGCTGTGTTTGCGTAGCGAACGCAACAGGCCGCCGCTAGCCTTGGCAAGCGGCGCAACCTTAGGCTGTAAGAAATTACCGCAAGCAAATATAATAGCTGGGCGGCTACATGATTGCGTCATGGAAAACTGAATGTTCACATTTTTTTTTGCAACGAATGATTAAAAACTGTAGGGGTGCCTCGCCGTGGGCACCCTTTTGCTGTTATGTTTGACCTATCATCCGATTTGCCCGATTCCCTAGCGTTATTGCTGTAATTGTTCCTGAGCAGCTTTCAAGTTTTCTAAGTATATTTTTTCAATATCAGAAAAATCATTTCCCAACGCACGATATTTCACGTATTCTGCTAAGGCTTTTTCATCTGCCTGCTGTTTGGAAATTTTACCTGCGTTATCAAGCATTTTTTTGCCGCCGAGTTTCAAAAAATCATCCAGTTTAGCAATCCAGTCTTTCATGAACATAGGAACCTCGTTTGTAGCCTGCATTTCTGCGAACTCCAAATAGGCGGTTGTGATTTTATTCAGAGTGTCAAGTTCTTTTTGGTTCAGATAGTTTTTGGCAACTATGGAATCCGGTTGTTTCGGCAAATCGCCTGTCCAAGATTTCAATCCCATAAAGGGCTTTTTAGCATCTGCCCATGCATATTGGATTTCCGCTGCGGTATGCCCATGCGCTGCATAGTGCATTTTATTTTGCACAATCTTGAAAAACTCCAAAGTTTCCAGCGCATGCGGATTATAATCCATGGATGTAGCATAAATATCCAAGATTTGACGATAAAATATGCGTTCGCTTGTCCTTATGTCGCGAATTCTAGCTAGCAGTTCTTTCCAATATCCGCCACCACCAGCAGCTTTTAGCAATTGGTCGTTCATGGCAAATCCTTTGCGGGCATATTCTGATAGAATCTCAGTTGCCCAGCGGCGAAATTGCGTTCCTATGCGGGATTTTACGCGGTATCCGATGGCTATAATTAGTTCAAGATTATAGTGTTTTGTGTTACGGGATATTTGTCGCGTTCCTTCTGTTTGAACTTGTAAGTATTCCTTACAAGTTGCTTCTGGCGATAATTCGCTTTCATCAAAGATATTTTTTATATGCTGTGTTATATTTTGTGTGCTGGTTTGGAAAAGTTCTGCCATTTGCGCTTGGGAAAGCCATACGGAATCTCCAGCGATGCGAACCTCAACTTTCGTTCGGCCGTCTTCAGAAGAATAGATAATCATTTCCTGTTTTGGGAGTTTGGGCATGGAGCTAAGGTAGAAATTTTCTACCTTCCCCTCGTATGAACATGAAACACCCCCTTGTTTTCCTTCTCTCCTGCGCAATCCTGGCGCTTTTTGGCTGTGGCGGCGATACGGATGACTGGCTTGAGTATCCGGCTTATTCTTCGTCTAGCGTTGCGAGCTCCAGCTCTGCTGCTTTATGCGACGGCAAGGCATACGACCTTGATGCGCAATTCTGCTATTTGGGCGAGCTTTACAATAAATGCGGAGACGCAGACGGAAACGGCAGGCATGAATACAATCCTGGCAGTCAATTCTGCCATGGCAGCAAAGTTGTGGATAAATGCGGCACAAGGACGGAGGTGTTCGATCCTGATTTGTATGAGTGCGATGGCAATATAATAAGGCTAGAAGGAGGTTTTATAGATGTTCGTGACAGCAGAAATTACGAAGCTGTTTTGATTGGTACTCAAACCTGGATGGCAGAGAATTTGAATTTCAACGCGACGGGCAGCAGATGCTATGGCGACGATACGGGCGGCGATGACCAAAACAGATGCGACACCTACGGTCGTCTTTACAACTGGAATGCGGCTATGAATAACGCAGCAAGCTCAAGTGCCACTCCTAGCGGCATTCAAGGCGTTTGCCCTCCTGGCTGGCATTTGCCTAGCGATGCCGAATGGACTGCGTTGACGAATCATGCAGGTTCGAATGCTGGAACCAAGCTGAAAGCTAATAGCAGTCTTTGGATTTCCAACACGGGCACGGACGAGTTCGGCTTTTCGGCCTTTCCGGGCGGCTACGGCAGTTCTAGTGGTCTTTTCCTCAATGTCGGCGACGGCGGCCTCTGGTGGAGTGCTACAGAGTACGATGCTAGCTACGCATGGCTCCGGTACATGGACGACTACAGCAGCGGCGTGCTCGGGGGCAACTTCTACAAGGAGTATCTGTTCAGCGTTCGTTGCTTGCGGGAGTGAGGGTGAGGCTGCAAGATATAGAAATTACCGCAAGCAAATATAATAGCTGTGCGGCCACGGCGAGCCGCCCCTACTACATGATTGCGTCATGGAAAACTGAATGTTCACATTTTTTTTGCAACGAATGATTAAAAACTGTAGGGGTGCCTCGCCGTGGGCACCCTTTTGCTGTTATGTTTGCGTTTTTTGCCGTGAAATCAAGGAAAGAAATTTGATATCCCGCAGTCTCTGCTGCGAGGAGAGTTCATTTTGTATATTATTTGTGAGGATATTTAAAAATGTTAGCAACTGTACAAGAGAAAATCGTGTCTTCTAATGGTACCGCTATCCAAGGAGCTTATACCGTAGAAGAAGTCTTTGAGCGTGTTGACCAAAAGTTAATCAAGGCTTTTGGTAAAGGCTTTGAAGATAGACTAAATCAAGAAAAAATGAAACGAAATTTGTTATCGTAGTATTATGCAACGATTTGAAATTCTCATTTTAGAAGAAGCTTTAGCTGACATAGAAGAAGTCTTTGATTACATTGCTTACGAATTAAAATCTCCAGATACGGCTATTGATTATCGTTTTGGATTATTAGAAAAAATAAACTCTTTAAAAAGTAAGGCAGGTATGTTTGCTCCAAGTTCAAGAGAATTTTTGAAGCTTCGTTATGGCTCGGAGGTTTATACCATAAACTATAAGAAAATGGTTATAGTTTATAATATAGACGGAAATACAGCAGTTATTCGCAGGGTTATGGCTGGTGGCTTGATTTTGTAATTTTCTACCTTCCCCTCGTATGAACATGAAACACCCCCTTGTTTTCCTTCTCTCCTGCGCAATCCTGGCGCTTTTTGGC
>JAITFT010000010.1 GCA_031281155.1 Candidatus Fibrimonadaceae bacterium | reverse complement strand
TGCGGTGCAAGCCTACAAAATTCGTGGAGCCGTAATAGATATAATCCTCGCCAACGCCAAGCTCAAAATAAACTATGTGTATGGAATAAACCTTCCTCACCTCTGAATACAGCATTCCTTTGCTCATGTGGTCCATAATGGCCTTGCTGCTGCCAAAAGCCATGCGATGGAAATAGTCTATTTCCTGGGAAAACTGCAATTCTACTATAATCAAAGTTCCGTCATCTTCCTCTGCCAGGACATCCACCCGGTTAGACCTATCTTTTTCCGAGGCCTGGCCGCCTTCAGGGTCAGTCAAATTCTTGACTTTTATCTCCCTGCCAAGCAGGGTCGTTAAAAAACCTTCCAAAATAACATAATCGGCCTTGTTTTTAAGCAAGTATTTTATTGCCCAGTCAAAGGATACCAATGTACGTTCTTCGGCCATAAGGGGTAATATAGAAATTCAAACCCCCACCATCACATCCAAAATTTTCTTCCCATTGTGCTCAAGCCACTTGATCTGCGGTTCACAATTGTAATGCTAAATTATGAAGTTGCGCAACAAGCACGCTGATTTAGTCCCTAGGGTATAGGGTATAGGGTATGGGGAGTGGGGTATAGGGATTTTTTCAAAACAGTGATTACTATATTCATAACACCTATATGCTAAATTTTAAACTAATTCTGCAAATGCTGCTATTCACAACCACGCTTGCCACAGGAAATGTCTTGTGGAAATATGGGATTATGAATATTGGCGGCGTTTTTGTGAATGAGAAAACTGTTTTAAACAGTATTAAGGATTTGCTCGCTTCTCCGTATATGTGGCTTGGAGGGCTGTTTTACGTAGCTGGTACCTTTTACTGGTTTGCTTTGCTTTCCAGATATAATTTGAGTTATATTTATCCGATGACTTCTATTAGCTATGTGCTAGCAGCAATAGCAGGAATGTTTTTCTTCAAAGAAACAATTAGCTTTACAGGATGGCTTGGAATGGGAATTTTATTTATTGGTTTTATAGTCCTTTCCATTAGGTGAAACATGAGAGTTTGCGTTATAGTACCAGCATACAATGAACAAGGAAATATTGCTTCTACCTTGCAAGATATACGCAACGCAAATAAAGATTTTGTAATTGCAGTAATAAACGATGGTTCAACCGACTGCACAGCAAAAGTTGCCAGCAAGGAAGGAATCGCAAAAGTAATTTCCCTACCCTGCAATCTAGGCATAGGCGGCGCAGTGCAAACTGGTTTTAAATACGCTAATGAAAATAATTTTGACATTGCAATTCAATTTGACGGCGATGGCCAGCATATAGCGGCAGAAATTCAAAAATTGCTTGAGCCTCTTTTGCAATGCGAAGCCGATGCCGTAATAGGCTCACGCTTTTTGCATAAAAATCAACAGGGCTTTCGCTCAACGTTTATGAGGCGAATCGGTATAAAAATTTTCGAAATCATTTGCAGAGTGTTTATAAGAAAGCGAATAAGCGATTGCACATCCGGCTTTAGGGCCTATAACAAAAAAGCTATCGAAATGCTTGCCAGTAACTATCCAACAGATTTTCCAGAACCGGAAGCGATTATACTTTTAGGGAAAAATCATTTTCGCATAAAGGAAGTCGCCGTTGAAATGAGAGAAAGGATTCATGGAAAATCCAGCATAGGCGGCTTAAAATCCGCATATTACATGATAAAGGTCATTCTAGCAATGTCAATGGCAAAAAGTCGAGCACAACTTAAAACAAGAGAAGAAAATGGATAAAATTCAGATATATTCAATAATTGGCAGCTCGCTTTTTTTGCTTTTTATTTTTCGTTTAATAAGAAGGCGCGAGTTAAAAGAAGAATACAGTTTGCTGTGGCTTTTTGTTGCATCTATTTTTTTAATCCTTTCCGTATTCCGCTCCGGTTTGGAATGGTTTGCCGATTTAGTGGGAATACACTATGCACCAGCTGCTCTCTTGTTAATTTTGCTTGTTGGCGTGGTTGCTATTCTTATACACTATTCTAAAATAATTTCAAAACTTTCAGAGCAAAACAAAATTCTAATTCAAGAAATCGCTTTGCTTAAACTTAAAATTTCCGAGCAGAAAAATGGGAGGGAAAATGAATAAAAAGCTACTCATAGTCAGCCTTATATTAGCGGCAATGCTAATTGGTTTGTTCTTTGTATCGAAAGTCGAATATAAAGACTTTGTCCTCACAGATGAATTCGGCAGCAACATGGCTGTTGATTTTCCTTACTCAGCAAAATCACTAAGAGAAAATGGGGTATATACGTACGAATTAAATGGCAAAATATACTTAAGCTTTTTCTCTCCTCGTTCTTACAGAATAATCCCAGACGATAAAATTTTATCGCTTGCTATTAACGGAGAAGATGTTTCTCTCGTTGCCATCCCAGAAAGCCGTAAATCAGACTGGAGAAATGGCTTTACCATAAATTTGTCTAAATATCTGCGCAACGGAGAAAATAGCATTGAAATAAAATTCGAAGATACTGGCGGTTTAATGGGAATAAAAATGCATTCGCTATCGAGAAATATCGGGAATGCCGCTTTTTATTTGCTATTTCTCTCTTTCCTGCTGTTCTTGCTATTCGCTTTTTCAAAAAAAATGCGCTTGCCAAAAAGGTATTCCTTTATACTTTTCCTAGCCATATTGCTTCGCATCTTATATCTTTCGGCAACCGATTTTGACACTCGCGCTCATGATACCTGGGCACATCTCGAATTTACAAAATATTTTACGGAAAATTGGTCGCTCCCGCCAATAAATAAGGCTACAGACGGTGCGTTTTTTCATCCGCCGCTTTATTATTTTTCCACGGCTTTAATATATTCGGGAACTTCTTATTTAACGAAAGGCAACACTGATACCATATATTTTGTATTGCAAATATTTTCCTTGCTCGCATCAATAGGCTTTGTATTTTACGGAATAAAAACAACTAGATTAATTTTTGCGTGTTTTGTTAAAAAAAATTCATTGCTTTTGCAAAAAATTTTGCCATGGCTTTGTTGTTTATTAATAGCAGTGTGGCCAAGCAGCGTTTTGCATTCAGTAAGAATAGGTAATGACCCATTGTTTTACTTCTTCTTCACTGCCGCTCTGTACGCCTGGATATGCTTGTACCTGCGAGGAAAAAATAAACATTTGTTTATGGCTGCTCTTTTTACTGCTGCAGCAATCCTCACTAAAGTGAATGCTATTTTGTTAATTCCAATGGCTATAATTCTCTTTTTGCTCAAAGGAATTTCAGGGAATATTTCTTTTTCAAGAGAAAATGTAAAAAATGCTTTTTTGGCTTCTTTGATAATATTAGCGGCCTCGGGCTTTGCAATGTATCCTGGCATAATATTAAAAGTCAGTGGCGATAGAGAAACTTTTTATGTAGACGATATAAACAATGTTTCTTCTAGCTTGAGAGTTGGCAATAAATTGGAAAATCTTATATGGCTAGACATAAAAACTTTTGTAAATGAGCCTTTCACTTCGCCTTGGGAAGACAGGTATGGCAGGCAATATTTTCCAAACTATCTAGGCAAAACCGGCTTGTTCGGCGAATGGAGGTACAACGGAGTTGCAATGCATAATATCGCTGTTGCAATAAGCGTTATCGCGCTTGCAATGGTATTCATTTCCATAATCTTTCTATTTCGAACGCCTATAAAAGATCTAAAAATCCTTTCGCCAATTTTATTAATTTCGCTTTTTTTATTAGGCGGAATAACATATATGCGAGCCACATTTCCTGTAAATATAGATTTTAGATATATTTTACCTATAATTATTCCTTTCTCTATTTTCTACAATTATGGCATAAATTTATCACTATGCGATGGAAAGAAACGCCTTGCGGTTTCAGCTATATTTTTACAATTGCTTTTCTGTTTGCTTTCCGTATTATTTATTATGAGGCTTGTTTAAAAAGGGTTATATGCTAAAGCGAATAAATTCAAAAAACATTCTTTTGCTTCTTATACTTTGCGTTGGAATTTTTACTCGCTTTTATCTTTTAGGAAGTGTTCCGGGAGGCCTGAATCAAGACGAAGCCTCTATGGGCTATGATTCCTATGCTTTATTGGAATATGGGATAGATAGAAAGGGGCAGAAAAATCCGGTGCATTTCGTAGCTTGGGGAAGTGGGCAGAATGCCCTGCTTGCATATATAAGCCAGCCATTTATTGCAGCCCTCGGTCTTAATGTTTTCAGTATAAGGCTGTTTCCCGCTTTATTTTCTGTTTTTTGCTTAATTTTATTTTATTTCTTTTGCAGAAAGCAAAATGAGCAATTTGCACTCTTTGCTTTTTTTCTTTTAGCTATTTGCCCTTGGCATATTATGCTTGGGCGCTGGGCTTTGGAAAGCAATATTTTGCCTGGATTTATTTTATTAGCAACATATCTTCTAATTCGAGCACAGCAAAAAGAAAGCAATAATAAATTTGCTCTTGTGCTTCCATTATCCATTTTTGCGATTTCTCTTTACTCCTATTCTCCTGCCTACGCATTTGTTCCCATATTTATCTTTTGCTACGCTTTGTCTTCATTGCTTGCAAAAACATTTTCATTTAAGCAATGGCTAATTGGCTTGCTCGCATTTACTCTTATATCTTTTCCGATCATTTTATTCGTTATTATAAATAAATTCGGATATAATACCATCGAGCTAGGCGTGTTAACCATTCCCAAGCTTCCGGCAGAGCCTCGCTATTCCATGTCATCTATCTTTAGCGAATCTTTTTTGGCAACAATAATGGAAAATTTCAAAAACGTCTTAACGGTTATTGCCAGCGGCAAAGACTTAGATGGAAATTTTATAAGCAGCGTAACACAGAAAGGCGGCGTTCATCCTTTGTACTGGCTCAGCCTGCCTTTATTTTGCATTGGTTTTCCCGTATTTATTTATGAATGCATAAAAGAAGGCAAAAAATCACTTAAAATTCCTGTTATTATTTGGTTTTTTGCAGCAACATTAACAGCAATAATGTCAACTCCTGCCGCCATACATAGAATGAACATAATATGGTTTCCTATACTTATATTTTCCGGTTATGGACTATATGCTTTGTATAAATTTTACAAGCCGTCTTCATTTATTCTCATTGTTTTCTACGTTATTTTCTTTTTTAGGTTTGGAAATATATATCTTAACGAATATCAAAAAGACATATCAAACGCATTTTTTATAGGTTATGTAGATGCAATTAAATATGCTGAAGAAAAAGCCTTGCCAGCAGATACTTTGTACTTAACAGACCATCTGAACCAGCCTTATATTTACGCCTTATTTGCGTTGAAATATGATGTGCGCGACTATGTCCAAACTGTAAAAGTTTCAAATCCTGGTGCATCGTTTGAGTTTGTAACTTCTTTTGGAAAAGTTAAATTCGGTGTAACCGAACAAGGCTTGCAAAATGGTCGTATTTTTGTGTTAAGGAATAATGAATTTGGCCATTTGAACGAAGATGAATTCGCAATCAAGTTCTTTGAGAATTTTAAAGTTTTAATTAAAAATTAGGAGGTTCTATGAAAAAGTCCGTTAAAATTTTTGTTTGCAGCATTGTGGTCTCTGTAGTACTCCTGTCTTGCGTGAATGCTGCTGATGATGGCGAGCTAGGAAACTCAAGTTCTAGTATTGAGTCAGGAAGTTTGAGCTCCAGTAGCGAGCTAGAAAACTCAAGCTCCAGTATTGAGTCGGGAAATTCGAGTTCCAGTAGCGAGCAAGAAAACCTAAGTTCATCAAGTTTTGAGATGAAGGTTCCTCAAATGGATAAACGTGTGGTGGCTTATATCTATGGAAATAGCGGTAAAAATGAAATAATCACCGATATGGATAAGTTAAAGGAGTTATTTAAAGTAGCTTTGAATGAAGAAAATTTTGACCCCGTATGCGATTATTTTGCAATACCAGCATTTGCAAGTGAAGGGCTTACATATTTTGTAGTTTCCAAAGACCAAAGCACAGATGGCGATTTTCTGATTCTTTATCGCATATATCCTAGTTTGGAGCAGCCAAATTCACCGTATGAAAGCCCCGGTATTGATGGGCTTCCGGCTTGTATGTATTCAGGCATTGTCCAGAGTTTCAGCTTTTTAATTTGCGATAAAGACGGCGGCTGAAAAGTCAGGTTTACTTTTTCGCCTCCTGTGATTTATTTCCATCCTGAGTGGGAATGTTGGGGGGGGGGGGACTAAACCATATCCAGAGAGACCGGAGTTTTTTGAATTTAAAAAAGAAGTTCAACTCTATTAAAATAACGATATGCTATTTTTTAAAACAAGGTATAAATTAAAATGCCTGCACAACAGTGAATAAAAAAGACAGAATTGCAAAAGCAAGCAATGCCGCATAGGATAGTATTTTTAAACGTAAATTTTGCATAACTTGCACTCCGCGAACAGAAAAATAAACAACAGGAAGCAGAACTGGAAAAATGAAACGAAAATCATTGTTACAGGAGAATGGATAAGCAACTCGGTAAGAAATGAGTGCTGCAAATAAAAATACAGCAAAAAGCATCATAGGAAACTCCTTGATTTTTACGTGTATTATGCCCCATAAAGCAAAAGCGAAAATAAGCAAGGCAAAAATGCTTAACATTGTCGCAAATGTATGCCCAGTATGTGTATTCCACAGCCTAAACTCTCCAAATAAAGATGTTTTTAAGGCATAATTCCAAAAATACTGCCGCCCGCCGTTATTTGTCCAAGCAGAAGTATAAGGTTCAAACAAGTAATCTCGCAAATCAAAATATAAATAATTGCCTGCGGTATTTTGAACTCTTAGCCCATCACCATTCATATTAACAGGGCCTAGCAATTCTACTTTTTTCTTGTCAAAGACATCTACAATGGCTCTATGATTTGAAAACCCTATAGATAATGCAATTATAAATATTGAAGCAAGCAGTACTCGCAAAGAACCGATTTTCAAAGAATGGGCAACCTTTAAAATATAAATGATAACCCAAGCACCCAAAATAATAAAACCATTAGACTTGGCGGCTAAAGCAATAGATGCCCCGATAGAAGCTAAAAGCATATCTGAATTTTTACGAGTTTGCCAATATTTCTGTGCAAACAACATGCAAAACAAAGAGCCAAAGTAAAATGGAATATCATTGCTAATGCGTGGAGCAGCTAAAACAAAGCCTGGCCAAAGTACAAAAACAAGAGCAGCTGAATATGCAACACGGCCATTTCCCAACAAATTTATGATTAATGCTACCCCTAAAATAACGCAGCCAAAAGAGAGCAAAAGACTGTTTTGCTGTAAAATCCTATTAGTTAAGCTAGGGGAAAAGCTATCTACAATGTTTTTTACCGCAGCTGAAGCAATGTAGTACAAAGGCGGCTGAAAACACGACCAGCATTCACCGCCTTTAGGCAAACGCTTTTCTTCAGCAATTATTTGTATGTAATGCAAGTGGCGATCTATATCATAAGTGTTTTGCATGGGACCTGTATATGTATACAGAATCAAACGAACGGTAATTCCAAGCAATATAATGGAAATGGCGATAAACCTGAATTTAAATTTTTTCAGAATTAGCGCTATGGAAATTAATAAAAGCAGAGTAAAGACATAGTGTATTAAAGAGAGCGATTTAAACCCTTTATAAGGCGTTTCAATTCGCAATCCTCCAGGGCCGCCATGATTTTTCATTTGGAATTCAATTTTATTTAAGCCATTTTGCAGAAAATCAGAAAAATCCAGCACAGTGCCGTTATTATAATCGCAAGCTCTTTTTATTCGTTCTTGCGGAAATGTTTTTCCATTTATTTCAATGCTTAAAATGCAATCATCAGGATAAAAATTATAGATAAATTTTTTACTGCTTTTAATATTTAAGTCAAAAGAGATTGAAAAATTTGAATATTCACGAATGCGATGCGTTGAAAGCGGAAAAGATTCTGCAGAAGCTTTTCCGTCTGCAGTTAGTATAACGTTGCTGATGCTTGGGCTTTTTGGGATAGTCCAAAAACCCGCTAGCGCAAGCAAGGGCAGCAAATAAAACAAAGGCTCCCGCAGGATTTTTTTTATTATTTTCATAATTCTGTAAAGATAGAATTTTCTATCTTACCTTTAATGCCCAAAAAGAAACCTCGCATAGATTTAAGCAGCAGCGAATTTGCTCACTACATAGAAAAAAAAATGGTCTATGTAGATAAAAGCATGTTCATAGAGCATTTTATGGATAATCCAAGCAAGGTTCTCCTAATCACCCGCCCTCGCAGAATGGGCAAAAGCCTCAACATGAACATGCTCGCAGAATTTCTGGACTGCAAAAAAAGCTCTGCACGCTTGTTCAAAGGATTGAAGATTGAAAAGAGAAAAGCATTCAAAGAGCATTTGAATAAGTATCCCGTAATTTATCTGACCTTCAAAAACTTTAGCCCAACTTACTATAAAACTACTCTTCGCGCTCAATTAATTGACCATATAAACAAATACTTAAACCCAAAGCAATACACTGAACAGGTCAAAGAAATTGTTAAAAATAAAAAAAATGAGAACGAAATAAACCTGCGCATACTTACTGAAAACCTGCATCTTGCGCTGGGAGTCAAGCCTGTAATTTTAATCGACGAATACGACCGCCTTCTTATGGACTGCCTGCATAAGCCGAACTACGAGGAAATAAGGAATTATTTATCTTTGGTTTTTGAATTCGCATTCAAAGACAACCCGCATATTGAGAAAGTTTTTTTAACTGGCATTTTAAGAATCAGCCAAGAGAGCATGTTCAGCAAGCTGAATAACGTTAGGGTTTTCGATGTATTTGAGCCTAGCGAATTCGATGAGGATTTTGGGTTAACGCAGAAAGAAGTCAAAGCTCTTGTGGAGCCGAAAGATTTTAAGATTGTCAAGAAATGGTACGATGGAATTCGTGTTGGAGATTCTTCTGTGTTTTACATTTTCTCCGTTATGAATTTTTTGGATAGGGGAAGAGTTTCCAACTACTGGGGCCAGAGCGGCACCATAAACCTGCTTGGCGA
>JAITFT010000011.1 GCA_031281155.1 Candidatus Fibrimonadaceae bacterium | reverse complement strand
TTTTTTTTCCTGTTTATGAAGCATCTTCGTAGAATTTATTATTGAATAACTCCGTTAATTCATCAGCAACTTTATTTTCATCTTTGCCATCTATAATGAATTCCATTTCTGCCCCAGGTTCGATAGCCAGCATCATAAGGTTGAGTATTGATTTTGCATTTACTTTTTGCCCTGAATAAACAAGATCAACAGAGCTTTGCGCAGTGCTTGTAATGTTCACTATGTGCCCTGCCGGACGCGTGTGTATGCCTAGAGAATTTTGCACTATAAGTTTATGTTTTATCATATTTTCCTTATCTTTTTACCAGAAACTCAATTTGACATCTAATCCATCTTTTATGATTAAGCGAAATAGGCTGTCTGCGGAGCCGATGGTTGTTGACAATTCATCATATAGCTTTCGGTCGTTTAACAATATGCCGAGCGTATTGTTTTGGCCTTCTAGCTTGCCAGTTAAGGATAAAACTTTTTGCACAGCTGTATCTGCGCCGTGTATTAAAGTGCCGGCATTGCCGAGCAAGCTGTTTGCATCGGCTACCAGGTTTTTCAGCGGTTCTTTGTTTTCGTCTAGAATTTCATTTAGCTTTACCGTGGCATTTGATAAACCGCGCAAGCTGCTTTGCAGTACTGGGTCTGCTCTATTGATTAAAAAGATAGCTTTGTCCTCTAGGTCTTCGGCTTTTGCCAATATGCGGTTAAACCTGTCTCTAAAGTCTTGAGTCGCTATTGTAGAGTCTAGCATTTGGTGAACAACGCTCATTAGTATTTTTGCACTATCTAAAACCTCGCCTGCCATGCCCATAACCTCTGCTATGCCGGCATCAAAGTTTCCTCTTATTGTGTCTCCTGCAGAGAAGGCTCTTAGAGAGTCTCCGAGCACCATTCCTATTTGCCTTTCGCCCAGCAAGCCTATATTCTGCACTCTAATGTCTGAATCTATTGGAATTTGAATATCGTTTCTAAGCGCAATACGCACAAGAACGCCATTTTTGTGCAAGGCAATATTTTCAACCTTCCCCAGTTTTACCCCATTTACCTTTACCGGATCATCTTTCGAAAGCGTGCTAACTTGGCTGAATCGCAGGTGGTAGGTCAAAAAGGTTTGTCGTGGATCTCTGTTATTCAAAAAGAAAATGCCAAAAACGAGAATTATCAAAGAAACGACTATGACCAAGCCCACAATCAGGTATAGAGTAGTGTTTTTCTTCATGTTTTTAAAATATAGAAAATTGCGGCAAGGGCGTATTGCTATACGCTCCTACGGCAAATTATTTTTCTTAATGATGGTGTCTAACATGTCCAAGCAGTCCGAATAGGCCTTTGCTTCCCATTGAAGCTCTAAATCTTTCGCATTGTTGAGTTTAAAATCCAGCTGTTCTCTCAATGACTTAATGTCGGTTTCTAACATATATTCTCCTGTTTAGTGGTAGGGTAAGGAATATAGAAAACATTTAATGCCTAAAATGCCGCGTTCCCGTGAATGCCATTGCTATGCCGTATTTGTTGCAAGCTTCGATTACTTCGCTGTCTCGCACAGAGCCGCCGGGCTGAATTATGTATTTGATGCCGGCGGAGTTGGAAGCTTCAATGTTATCGGCAAAGGGGAAGAAGGCATCGGAGGCAAGGACTAATTCGCCCCAGGTGTTTTCACCCAAATTCATGCGCTTTATGTTATCTGCGGCTCTGGGTTGGCAAAGCCTTAAATTTGAATCTATGCGGTTCGGTTGCCCTGGGCCTAAGCCTAGAATCATAAAATAGCCGGGCTTGTACTCGTGGCACATAACTATGGCGTTCGATTTTGTGTGTTTGCAAACCAGCCATGAGAATTTTGCGAGAGCAAGTTTTTCTTCGGGAAATTTCGCATTGGTTGAGCATTCAAATTTTTCCCAAACTTCAATGTCTCTATCTTGAACCAACATACCGCCAATTACATGCTTATATACCTTGCCGGCAATGGCAGGTTTAATTTCACCAACCTTGAGCAGGCGAATATCCCTTGATTTATTTTTCAAAAATTCCAAAGCGTCATCGTCGAAATTTGGCGCAAGCAAAATTTCCACAAAACGCTTATTCAATTGCTCCGCCGTTGCCAAATCAACCTTGCGGCTAACCACAATAACAGAACCAAATGCGCTTACCGGGTCGCATTCCCAGGCCATATTGAAAGCCTCTGCCAATGTAGCCCCAGTTGCAAGCCCGCAAGGATTCAGGTGCTTTATTATTGCCACAGCATTGGAATCTGAAAATTCCCTAACCATCTCCAACGCAGCATCGGCATCGACAATGTTGTTGTAAGAAAGTTCTTTGCCATGCAGCTGCTCGGCTGTTGCGAGGCTTGCTTCCGTGCAGTTTGGATCTTTGTAAAACACAGCTTGCTGGTGCGAATTTTCGCCATATCGAAGCGGAGTGCCTTGGATGAAATTAAGGTTTAGGTTTTTCATATTCAACGCCTCTTTTTTTTCTTTTTAACCTTGGGTGGTGTATAGTTTGAACCTGTTGGGGCGCTTATTCCCATTCTTTTAGACATGCTGCCCATGTTCTTGAACATTGCTTTCATGTCGTCGTAATGCTTTAAAACTTGGTTTACTTTTTGCACCGTAGTGCCGGAGCCTTTTGCAATGCGAAGCCTGCGGCTGCCGTTTATTACAGCTGGTTGCTTGCGTTCTTTTGCAGTCATTGAGCTTAAAACCGCTTCTACATAAACCAGTTCTTTTTCGTTTATTTGGTCAACAGGCAATTTGTTCAAGCCAGGCACAAGGGATATAATATCTTTGAATTTTCCTATTTTTTTTATCATTCTCAATTGCTTTAAAAAGTCGTTTAAGTCGAAGCTGTTGTTGAGAATTTTTTTGCGGAAATCGTTTGCTTCTTTTTCATCTATGGCGGCTTGAGCTTTTTCCACCAAAGACACCACATCGCCCATGCCGAGAATACGGCCCGCCATTCTGTCGGGGTGGAAAATATCAATATCGGAAACTTTTTCGCCTGTGCCTATAAAGCAAACCGGAACCCCTGTTATTTTGCGAATGGAAAGGGCTGCGCCGCCGCGGGTATCGCCATCCATTTTAGAAAGGCACACGCCTGTGAAATTCAGCCTTTTGAAAAATTCATCTGCTACATTCACCGCTTCTTGGCCAATCATGGCATCTGCCACAAAAAACACCTCGCTTGGCTTAACGGCTTCTCTCGCCTGCTCAAGTTCTTGCATAAGGGTTTCGTCTATTTGCAGGCGGCCTGCGGTATCGTAAATAACGAGGTCAAAGCCATTTTCCTCTGCAAACTTATGCCCGTTTTTTATTATTTCAACCGGGTTTCCTTGCCCTTCTTCGTAAACGGGAACACCTATGGATTTACCGAGCACTTGCAATTGCTTTATAGCGGCAGGCCTGTAAACATCGGCTGCAACCAAAAGCGGTTTCCTTTTCTTTTTCGAGCGAAAGTAAAGCGCAAGCTTTCCGGCAAAGGTTGTTTTACCAGAGCCTTGCAAGCCAGTCATCAATATGCCAAGCGGCGGTTTCCCTGTTAAGGGGACTTCCCTTGCCGCCCCGCCCATAATTTCCACAAGTTCATCGTGGATGATTTTTACAATCATCTGCCCGGGGCTAACAGCAGTAAGAACGTTTTGCCCTAGAGCCTTTTCTTTTACAGCCTGAACAAAATCTCTTGTAACATTAAAATTAACATCGGCAGCCAAAAATGCCCGCCGCACCTCTCTAAGCGAAGCAGCAACATTTTCTTCTGTAAGCCTACCCTGCCCCCGCAGGTTTTTCAGCGTGGACTCCAGTGATTCCGTTAGAGCATTAAACATTGTGGCAGTAATGTAGAAAAAAATCCCTACTCAAAAATCCTCTCCGCCAGCAACCTATACTCTTGCATCACCTTGTTATAATATCTCATAGGCAACCTCTCGCCGCTTCTCAGCTTGCCATCGAGGGTTCCCAAGCCTATGTTGTAGGCAATTAAGGCGTGCTGCAAGTTTTGATATTTAGCTATTAAACGCAATAAATAAGCAGTGCCTACCATTAGGTTTATTTCAGGATTAAAAAGATCTTCGGGGGAGTTTAGCCGAACTCCAACGTAGCGAGCTACATCTAATGCAGACTCGTATTTAATTTGCATAAGCCCCAAAGCACCCGATTCCGCACCGGAAATAAATGCGCCCCTTGCATTTGGGTTTCCGCGGCTTTCGTGCTTTATAACTGCTAAAATCAAAAGAGGATCTATTTTATAATCGCTTGAAATTTGAAAAAGCCTTTCGGTTAAAATGCTTTTTTGCCTTGCCGATAATTTTCTGCCCGCCAAAATATCCAAGCCCCTGATAATTCTTGCATAAGCCAAAGCTTTGGTTCCCTGCTCCTCAGCGCTGGCAATCTTTGCCTGCATAAGCAAAATTTCATTATTCAAAACCTTAACCTGCTCATTCTTGCTCTGCCACTTTGCAAATGCATAAAATAAAAAAAGCACCATAGCTATGCAAACAAGAATCAAGTGCAGAACGGAAAAACGCATTGGAATAATGTAGAATTTTCTACATTCCCTTCCAATTTATGACAACTCCTTGCATTATAGTTCAAAGCAATATGGAGGTGCTGCTGAATGTGGATAACGAGCAGTATCACGAAGCGCGAGACGCTATTGCTCCATTTACCGAGCTTGTAAAAAGCCCGGAGCATTTTCATACATACAGCATTTCGCATTTAAGTTTGTGGAACGCAGCCTCAATAGGGCTTTCCGCGAGCGATGTTTTAACACAGCTGAAAAAATTCAGCACTTATGAAATTCCTGCTGTCGTTACAACTGAAATAACCGAATATATGGGGCGTTACGGCATTTTGCGGCTAGTGCTTAAAGACGGCAATCTTATTTTGGAATGCGATAGCGATTCCCTGTTTTTAGAGCTTTGCAAAAGAAAGGAAATTCAAGGTTATATTGAAAGCTTTATATCAAAAAATTCTGCGATAGTAAACCCGCTTGTGCGCGGCAAGCTCAAAATTCTGCTAACAGAGCTGGGCTTTCCCGTTAAAGATTTGGCAGGCTATATTAAAGGCGACTCGCTAAATATTGAGCTAAGGCAAACCCTGGCCGATTCCAATGCGCCCTGGACTCTCAGAGATTACCAAAAAGATGCCGCACAGGTATTTTATGCCTCTGGCTCGGAAAGAGGCGGGTCTGGTGTTATAGTGCTGCCATGCGGATCTGGCAAAACCATAATAGGGCTGGTTGCAATAACTCTAGTCAAAGCCCACACTCTAATTTTAACCCCAAGCGTAACCGCCGCTCGCCAATGGATAAGAGAAATTTTGCAAAAAACAAATCTAACAAAAGACCAGGTAAAAGAATACTCCGGCGACATGAAAGAGATCGGCCCAATAACAGTGGCTACATACCAAATTCTAACTCAGCGAAAAAAAACAGCTCCCGATTCTCAAGTAGAGGAAAAAGAATTCACCAACTTTTCACTCTTCAGTGCTCAAAAATGGGGCTTGATGATCTACGATGAAGTGCATTTGCTACCGGCTCCTGTGTTTCGATTTTCTGCGGATATGCAAGCCACAAGAAGGCTAGGGCTAACCGCCACCCTTGTTAGGGAAGATCGCAAAGAAAAGGAGGTTTTTTCGCTTATAGGCCCAAAAAAATTTGATATACCCTGGCGTGTTCTGGAGGCGCAAGGCTGGATTGCTCAAGCAAAATGCCATGAGCTCAGAGTTAGCATGGATACCGAGCTTAGAATGGCTTATGCCGTTGCGCCGCTACGCGAAAAAATTGGCATTGCGGGCTGCAATCCGGAAAAATTCAATGTTGTAAAAAGTTTATTGAAAAAACACAGTGATGAAAGTGACCGAATTTTAATAATAGGGCAATATATAGACCAACTGGAAAGCTTGGCAAAGGAAATTAACGTGCCGCTGATAACAGGTAAAACGCCCAATAAGGAACGCGATAAAATTTACGATAGCTTTCGCAATGGCGAAATCAGAATTTTGATGGTAAGCAAGGTTGGAAATTTTGCCATAGACTTGCCAGATGCAAGCATTTTAATTCAGATTTCCGGTACCTTCGGCAGCAGGCAAGAAGAAGCCCAAAGGCTGGGCCGGGTTTTGCGCCCAAAAAAAGACGGCAGGCAAGCCTTGTTTTATTCTATTGTAACAAAAGATTCCAGAGAGCAGGAATTCGCTCTGAACCGCCAATTGTTTTTGGCAGAACAGGGTTATGGGTATGAGATAATAAATTAAGTTTCGGTTGCTGGCACTGCTGGTGCTGGTGCCGGCGCAGTTTCTGCAACGGGTTTCGGAGCAGGCGGCGCAACGACAGGCGCAACGGAGCCAGCCGGAGCATTTACCTTGCGCTCAGCAATGCGAGCGGCTTTGCCGCGCAGGTTGCGCATATAATAGATACGAGCTCTGCGTACTTTACCGCGAACATCTACCTCTATAGAGTCTATAAGGGGGGAATGCATTTGGAAAACACGCTCAACGCCTATGTTGTTTGATATTTTGCGGACAGTTAAGGAGGAGCTTATGCCTGTGCCTTTGCGCTGGATAACTACGCCTTTAAAGGGCTGAATACGGCTTTTTGCCTTGCCGTCTGCCGTTTTTTCCATAATTTTAATATTAACAGTAACGGTGTCACCGGCGCGGAAATCGAAGACATCTTTCTTTTTACTCTCTTGCTGTACTGCCTCTATGTTAAGCTTGGACATAAAAACCTCAAATATTTGGATTTGAAAATATAGAAAAATTAATCTACTTTGTCAAGGTAGAAAATAGGGTTTTGACGATTTTCTATATATTCTCCATGCGCTATAAATTTATTTGCGAGTATAACGGCTCTGCTTTTTGCGGTTGGCAAGAGCAACTTTGTGAAAAAACGGTACAAAGCGAATTGGAAAAAGCTTTTTCCGTAGCGCTTAGGCAGAAAATCAGTATTACGGGTGCTGGCAGAACCGATGCTGGCGTTCACGCCAGAGGGCAAGTTGCCCACTTTGATTTTGCCGAATTCTTTGATAGCAAAACTTTGGAGCGTTCGGTAAATGCCATTAGCGACAAGAACGTTTGCATAAGAAATCTGGAGCCTTGCCCTGAAGGTTTCCATGCACGCTACAGTGCAAAGGAGAGATACTACACATATACGCTATGCACGAAACCTGTGGTTTTAGGCAAGGGATTGCTTTGGGAGTGCGGATATGAATTAGATACCGGGCTTATGGAGGAGGCAGCAAAAAAATTTTTTGGCTTGCACGATTTTAATGCTTTTTCAATTCCAAGGAATGATGGCAAAAGCACGGAGTGCGTTGTGATGGAACTTAGGCTGGAAACCGCAGTAGAGGCGCATTGCAATGTGTCGCTACTGCGTTGGCACATTCGCGGAAATCGTTTTTTGCACAAACAAATTCGTTCAATGATTGGTTTGCTTTTTGATATTGGCCGTGGGCGTTACGAACCGAAAGCGATTGATGAAGTTTTCAGCGGCAGGTTTCGAGGCGAGCGCACTTGGGCACCGCCGCAAGGCTTGGTGCTGGAAGGAGTTTTGTATTAATTCCAAAAAACGTTTAAACAACTAAATTCACAACTTCGCCTAGCATTTTATCTTGGGTTTTAATTACCGAGGCATTTGCGGCAAAATCCTTTTCGCTTTTTATTTGCTCCAGCCTTTCTTCTGCTAGATCTGTAGCAGAGAGATCTGGCGAGCCAGGCTTGATTTTTTGAATTGCCGAGATTTCTACCCCAGGATTTTGCGAAGTCTGGATTGGGCGACTCTGAGAAAAGCCAGGCGTATTTACATTAGCAACGTTGTGTGCGCTAATGTCCATTCTTAGCGAACTTGCTTTGAGTGCGGAAACAGAGGATATTTGCATATTCATAATGTAGAAATATTTTCTATATTACGAATATGTTAGCTCCAGAATCTGCCATATATAAGCATTATTTGGAAACTGCCGCTCCAAATTTGCAGAAAGCAAAAGGAGACCCTTACAAGGTTGAATTTGATGTTCTTTTGCGGCACTACGGCTCTTTTTTGCTCGATGGCTGGGGAACGCTTTATAGCGATAATGGCTTTTTATACCCAAAAGCCCAGGAAAGCATAGCAATGCTCCGAAATGCCAATAAAAACATAAGGCTTATAACAAATTCTGCATCTAGGTCTGTGGAGCAAATTCACGGCGATCTGCAGGCGCTGGAGCTAGACTTTGAAAAACACGAAATAATATCTTCGGGCAGCTTGCTTGCCGTTTTGAACGAGAGCGTTGGCTTAAAAGATGCCTACTACCTAGGCGGGCCAAACGGGCGGCAATTTTTAGACGAGGCAAAAATAGAAGCGGTTGAAAATCCATCTGAACCAACAGTTATTTTAAGCGGCATCCATCTGGCGCAAGCGGAAATAGACCGGGCAATAGAAATTCTGTCAAACAAAGATTCAAGAGTTTTGGTTTTAAACCCAGATGTCTATGCGCCAACACCAACAGGCGAGAAAATCCCAGTCACTGGCTATATCGCAAATATGCTAAAAGAAAAAACAGGCTGCCAACTTTTATTCTGCGGAAAGCCTTTCCCTTTAATTTTCCAAATTGCGCTTCGCAGCCTTATTCCAAGCAAAGAAAGCGTTATTATGATAGGCGACACTCTGGGAACAGACGTTGCCGGAGCATGCATTGCCGGCATAGACTCCGCTCTTATGCTTGGCAGAAACGTTAAGGAAAGCGAGCTAAGAGACGATATATACGAACTAGGCGTTAGCCCAAACTATGTGTTGAACGGGTTTTGAGCTACTGTCCCACTGCAGAAAAGCTAGGCTTGACTGTCCCATTGACGAAAACGGGAAGGTTTTGTAAACCTCGGAAGCGGAAAAATCACTAAATCCGTCAACAGTTGTTATCAAAATGAGGGGGGGTATGTATTTTTTGACCTCGAACTCCGTCTAAACTAATAAACAAAAAAACGGAGAAAAAAAACATGACCGAAACAAAACACGCCAAAGCGAACCGCAAGCACAAAGACAGCGTATTCACAAAGCTGTTCGGCGAGAAAAGCAACCTGCTGGAGCTGTACAACGCCATAAGCGGCAGAAACTATCCCGAAAGCACCAAGATCGAGATAATAACGCTGTCAGACGCTCTCTACATGGATCAGCTGAACGACATCTGCTTCGTGATAGACGGCAGGATGGTGGTGCTTATCGAGCACCAATCGACGATCAACGAAAACATGCCGGTGAGGATGCTCGTGTACATAGCTCGCGAGTATGAGTACCTAACGCACAGCAAGGATCTCTACAGGGAAAAGCGCATAAAAATCCCTGCGCCGGAGTTCATAATGCTGTACAACGGCAAGAAGGATTTCCCCGACTACAAGGAAATGAGGCTGTCGGAATCTTTTGAATTGAGAAATGAACCCTTTCCCCTTGAGCTTGTGGTCAAGGCTTACAACATCAACAAGGGCCGTAATGCGGAGATGGCTGCCAAGAGCCCTACTCTTAGCGGCTACGAGGAGTTTATAGCGGCTGTGAGGGATAATTTGGATAGCATGAGTTTGCGGGAGGCCATCAGGGGTGCTATAAGGAGCTGCATCAGCCGCAATATTTTAGTATCTTTTCTTGAGAGGTATGGCTCGGAGGTTGAGAACATGATATTTAC
>JAITFT010000215.1 GCA_031281155.1 Candidatus Fibrimonadaceae bacterium | reverse complement strand
GGCAAATGAACGTGCGGAGCTATTTTTGGCTCGCTCAGTAAAATTTCCATAAGCTCGCTGGTATAATGCTTTGGGTGAGGGCTAATAAAGCGAATTCTTTCCACGCCATTGACCTCAGCAACCTGCTTTAGCAAAGCAGCAAAAGACAAAGCTTTAAAGCGATAACCATTAACGGTTTGCCCCAAAAGCGTAATCTCCGAAACGCCACTCTCAACCGCTGCTTCAATTTCTTGCAAAACAGAACCAGGCTCCCTATATTGCTCCCGCCCCCGAACATAAGGCACAATGCAATAACTGCACCGCATATTGCAGCCGTTTTGAATAGCGATAAAAGCGCTGTAGTTGTTCATTAATTTAGCGAACGAGGTATGAGAATTAATCGAGGAAATTAGATGGTCTGGGCTATTGGAGTTTAGATAGGAGGATAGTTTTTGGTATTCGTCTGGGGCCAGGATGAAGTCTAGAAAAGGCAGGTCTTTGAAGAGTGATTCGCCTCTGTTTTTTGCCATGCATCCCAGGACTCCTATTTTTACCCCTTCGTTTTCAATTTTCAGCTTTTTTAAGCTTTTCATTCTCGCTATTGCGTTTTCTTCTGCCTTCGCTCGGACTGAGCAGGTGTTTACCAGTATAAGTTTTGCTTCGTTGGTGTTTTTTGCTGGCAGAAAGCCTTGAAATTCCAAAAGAGCCGCTATGCGAGCGGAATCGTATTCATTCATTTGGCAGCCATAAGAGATGATGTAGTAGAGCATTGTGTAAGGGGCAGAATTCACTAAGACAACTTCCCTCTAAACTGCTCATAATCAAATTCCTTCAACAAATGAAACCCGTCGGCCTTCCACACGCCTATTGAGGGGTGTTTTACGCCGTTGAAAAAGGTTGTTTTTACCATTGTGTAGTGAATCATGTCCATGAAGATTATTTTGGAGCCTGGATGCAATGGCTCATCGAAGGAATAATCGCCTGCGATGTCGCCGGCCAGGCAGGAATTGCCGGCCAGGCGGTAGGTGTGGGCTTTAACGCTTGGCAAATCGCTGCCCATTACCATTGGGCGGTAGGGCATTTCTAGGCAATCGGGCATGTGCGCGGAAACGGAGATGTCTAGAATTGCAATGTCAATTTCGTTGTGAACTATGTCGAGTACGCTAGAGACAAGCTCGCCTGTTTGCCAGCCCACGGCTTCGCCGGGTTCTAAAATGATTTCGATGCCAGGATATTTTTTGTGAAAATTATTTAGAATGCTGATTAACTTTTCAACATCGTAATCTGCTCTTGTTATATGATGGCCTCCGCCGAAATTCATCCATTTCATTTTGGAAATCCATTCGCCGAAATTAGCCTCGATTTTTTCTAGAACTGCCTCCAAAGCGTCTGCGTTTTGCTCGCAAAGCGCATGAAAATGCAAACCCTCTATGCCCTCTAAAAACTCCGGCTTGAACTCCGCCTTAGTTACCCCAAGCCGGCTATAACGCCCCGCAGGATTGTACAAATCAACCTCAACCGTTGAGAACTCTGGATTTATGCGGATTCCTGGGCTAATGCCTTTTTTCAAAGTTTCTTTTTTAAACAAATTCCATTGCGAAAAACTATTGAAAGTTATATGGCTCGCGCAACTTAAAATCTGCTCAATTTCATTTGCTCTATAAGCCGGTGCGCAAACATGAACTTCTCTGCCCATTTCCTTCGCCAAAAGCGTTTCATTCAAACTACTCGCAGTAGCCCCGTTCAAATATTCTGCAACAAGCGGAAAAACATTCCAAAAACTAAAACCCTTTAAAGCACATATAACCTTAGCCTTTCCCTCTCTCTGCACTCTGTTCAAAATCTCCAAATTCCGCACCAACCGCTTCTCTTCAAGCACATAACAAGGCGAAGGAACAACCGAATAATCAATCATTAATCACTAACCGTTAATATCGTCTAACTTGATATAGGTATTCTGCTTAGGAGGACTTTCAATAGCTTTTTTAATTGAATTTATTATAGCGGATACCGGGGAAGAATTGTGCACGAAATCTATATCGTTTACATCTATAATTAAAACGGGGCTTGTTTTGTAGTGAAAGAAATAGCGATCGTAGAGAGCTGTTAATTTTTGCAGGTAATCTCTTGTTATGCCTTTGTCGGCATCGTCGTTTTTCAATTTTAATTGTGTGGTTTGCCGTTGCCTGTTTTGTATTCTGCGGAGGAGGGTATTTTCGCCCGCTCTAAGATAAACCACAAAATTCGGTTTTGTAAAATCCTTTGCGGATTCCAAAAGTACCTGCTTTATATTTTGATACAAATTCCATTCCTGCTCATCTTCTATGGTAAGCTCTGCGAAAATATCGTTCTTTTCAAATATAAAGTCAGAAACATAAAGCTTGCGGAACATATCGCGTTGATTAATGCTTTTTTGCAAAGTTTCGCATTGCTTGAAACGAGAGAGCATAAAAGATATTTGCGTTTGGAATGCATATTTCTTTTTATCGTCGTAAAATTTATCCAAAAAAGGGTTGGGCTCCAGTTCTTCTCTAAAGGAATTCAGGTTGTGTTTGCCAAATTCCTTTTCAAGCGCATCTATAAGAGCGGACTTGCCAACGCCAATGGGACCTTCTATTGCGAAGAATATAGGATTCATATTTCAAGGGATAAGGTAGAAAATTTCATTCGATCTCCATATAGAAGCTGCCGTTTGCATCACTCTCAAAAGTGGCAATTTCGCCGCCAGCGCATTTGATTTTAAAGATGGTGTAAAATTCCGGTTTTTTGCCGTTGGTAAAAATTTCGCCAAGCTCCTGCTCGGAGATTAAATATGCATTTTGCACAGCCTTGAATTTATCAACGTTCCAGTCAAAAATTTCAGGGCTGGTATAAACAAAGGCTTGCAGCATAAGGGCAAATTCGCTTTTAAAAAAGTTTCGGTAATTTTTTACCATTTCTGCTTTTTCTTCTGCTTCCATGATTCTGAAATTTTTTGGGAAAGGCATTGGTTCTCTGTCTTTTCCTTTATATGCCATTCTTATATTTTTGCCGTTTAATATAAGCCTTAAATTTTCGCTGTCTTTATGAAAAAACAGGCAGGGAGAGTTTTCCTTGCATGGTGGTTTGCCTTGCTGCAAATCAAAGCCAGCAAAAAGCGTGCCTTCCTTGAAAATTATTTTAGGAAGATCAGTGCTATACGCTGTTGTATTAAGAAGCAGCAAAAAGAATGCAAGCGAGATACCTTTTACCCTAAGCATAAAGTTTATTTACTCCGCTGAATACAGCACGCATATTTGCAATTAGAGTGCTGCTTGAAACTCCGCGCCCCACAACGCTTTTTCCGTTTACTGAAAGCACAATTTCAGAGAGTGCCTTGCCAGCCCACAGTTTATCGGCTTTGCTAACCACGCTTTGCTTGTAGCTGTTAAGTTCAACAGGCAGCCCAATTTCTCGCAAAAGCAACAGAGCCGCTTCTATAGGCCCTTTTTTTGTCTCTATGAATTTTTCCAAAGGGGCTCCGTCTTTCTCAAGCTTGAACACATAGTGGTCTTTCCTTTCGGGCGTTACATCTATGGCGCGGAACGCTAGCTTGCCGCCTAGGTTGCAGCATTTTTCTCTAAATACTTCCAAAATTCTGGAATGAGAAAGTTCGCCTTCGTGTTCGCTGATTTCTTTTAAAACAGGCTGCAGCTCTGCGGCTTCGTCTAGCTCAACGGGGTAGCCGTTATAGTTTAAGATTTCGTAAATGGCGGTTTTTCCGCTTTGGCTGGTGAAGGCTAAAATATCGTTTTCGCTTCTGCCAATCAATGAATAGTCTATGGGGCGGTATGCTCCCTTTTTCATATTTTTGGTTTTGGCAACGCCATCTTGATGAATGCCGCTTCTGTGGGCGATTGCTTCTATGCCTATAAGCGGTGCTTTGGTGTAGATTGGCACATTCGCCCATTTGCTGATTAGCAGTGCAGTTTCGTAAATTTCATTGAGATTCAAATCCATTTCTACGCCGCAGTTGTGGATAGCAACGGCAACCTCGTACATATTCGTGTTGCCGGAACGTTCGCCAAGCCCGTTTAAAGCACATTCCATTTGCGCTGCGCCTGCAAAGTAGCTTTCCACTGTTGCGGCAGTCGCCATGCCAAGGTCGTTATGGCAATGAACGGAAACGGTTATGTTTTTAGGCAACGCCTCTACAACGCGTTTAACCATATCGACAAAGAGCATGGGGCGGTAACGCTCCACGGTATTTGGCAGGTTTATGGTGGTAGCTCCAGCTTTTACAACTTCTTTTAGAGATTCCAAAACGAAATCGAAATTTTCAATGCTATCGCCAAAATGTTCTGGGCTGAATTCAACGCTGCCGTTGTTGCCGACAAGTGACTTGGCAAAGGCAACGGCTTCTACCGCCTGCGCTCTAACAGCCATTGGCTCCATTTGCAGAACATGCTCCATGCTTAAGGGGCTCATGGCGAGGAATGTGTGTACGCGAGGCTTGGGCGCTTCTTTAATGGCATCCCATGCTCTTTGAATATCTGTTTTTTTTGCTCTTGCAAGCCCGGAAATAACAGCATTTTCTGCAACTTTATCTCCTTTGCCAGCAAGCTCTGCGGCAAGCTTTGCCAAATACTGGCTGGATTCAAAGTCCATATCCGAGGCCATTGGAAAGCCCACCTCAATACCTTGAACGCCCAGCTTTAGGAGCTGGCGAAACACAAGCTCTTTTTGCTCTTTATTCCAAGGGTTCGCAAGCGCTTGGTTTGCATCCCTCAAGGTAATGTCATAAAAAAATGGTTTTTTGTTCACGATTGGGGGAAGATAGAAAAAACTATCGCATTGTCTATCTCCCAATCAATGCTATCACCTGTTCAACACCAAGGTTTTTAAAGCCGCACTTGGTTAAAATTTTGCTTAAAACGCTGCTGTTTCTGAATTCTAGCTTTTTTATCAAAATGCCGTCTTTTTTGCAAAGCGCAATAAAGTCATTTAGCGTGAATAAATGAATGTTTGGGGTGTTGTACCATTCGTGAGGCAAAAGTTTATTTTTTGGCATGCGGCCTTTAAACATAAGGGTTTTGCGGACTTCCCAGTTTCCGAAATTTGGGAAGGTTACAATTGCCTGCTTGCCTATGCGCAGAATTTCCCGCAAAACATCGCGGGGATTTTGCGTTTCTTGCAGCGTTCTATCGAAAATCACAAAGTCAAAGCTTTTATCCGCAATTTCCGAAAGCCCGTTTTTATCTAAGTCTCTTTGTATAACAGGCACTTCGTAATTTAGGCAGTGCAAAACTCCGATAAAGGAGCGGTCGAAACCGTAGCCGGTGACTTTTTTTTCGCGCCACAAGGTGTGTAGCAAGCGGCCGTTTCCGCAGCCTATATCTAAAACGCTTGCATTATTTGGTATAAAATTGGCAATTCTTTTTATATCTTCTTCGCTTG
>JAITFT010000187.1 GCA_031281155.1 Candidatus Fibrimonadaceae bacterium | reverse complement strand
CCGTCTTTGCTGTCTTTTATAATAACGCCAATGGATAGCAATTCATCGCGCAATTTATCGCTTTCTGCAAAATTTTTGTTTTTGCGGGCAAGATTGCGTTTTTCTATAAGGCTCTCTGCCTTTGCAATCTCCTCCTTAGAACGCTCTGCTTTTTGCGCTTTTTTCAAAAGGCAAAGCCCAAGAACTTTGTCGAAATTTTCTACCAACGCAGCCTTTTCGCTATCTTCCAATGCAGAATCCAAAATCGCCAAATTCAACACTCCGAGAGCAGAAGAAGAATTTAAATCATCTGCAATAGCTTTCCTGAACTTTAAATACCATTCGCGAGCATCTGCGCTTTCAATCTTGCCTTCAACGCCAATAAGCGGCTCTATTTTTTTTCGCAGAGAATTTAAAGATTCCTGAGCGCTCTCCATAGCATCCCAACTAAAATTCAGGTAATTGCGATAATGGCTGGTTAAAGAGAATAAACGATATGCAAGAGGATCAAATCCTTTTTTAATTAAAACATCTAGAGTTAAAAATTCGCCGCTACTCTTGCTCATTTTATCGGAACCTGTTTCTCGCAGAAATTCACCGTGCATCCAAAATCTTGAAAATTGCTTGCCGGTTGCGCACTCGCTTTGAGCTATTTCGTTTGTGTGATGAATGCGAATATGATCGGTACCGCCGCAATGAATGTCTAGTGTTTCACCCAAGTGCGCTATTGCCATTGCCGAACACTCTATGTGCCAGCCAGGAAAACCAACTCCCCAGGGACTCTCCCACTCCATTGCCCTCTTGCTGCCGCTGGGGCTGAATTTCCACAACGCAAAATCCGTTGTGAATTTCTTTTCGCCAGTATCTATGCGAGCCCCTCTCCTTAAACCTTCAATATCTATGCGAGCAAATTCTGCATATTTTGGAAATTTCAAGGAATCGAAATATATGCCATCGCTTGTGCGGTATGTGTAGCCTTTTTCTTCGAGTGTTTTTATTAAATTTATTTGCTCTTTTATATAATCGGTTGCTTTGCACCAAATAGTGGGCGATAAAATATTCAATCGCTCTAAGTCTTCTTTGAATTTTTTTGTGTAAAATTCCGCTACTTCCCAAACGCTTTTGCCCATGCGCTCTGCGCCCTTTTCCATTTTGTCTTCGCCGTCGTCTTGGTCGCTGGTGAGATGGCCTACATCTGTTATGTTTACAACATGGCGAACTTTAAAGTCAAAGTATTCAAGCGCTCTGCGAAGCAAATCTTCAAAGAGATAAGTTCGCAAATTGCCTATGTGCGCATGGTGATAAACGGTTGGGCCGCAGGCATAAAGGCGAACTTCGGGAACACCTTCGGGCAAAGTGAATTGCTCCTTTGCGCGGCTTGCTGTGTTATATAAAAAAAGATTGCTCATAAGGAACCCATATCTCTCAATAAATCCCCAATGCTTGGCTTTTTCACAACCTGCGGCGGTGCTTCAGGTGGCGGCGCAATTGGCTCTGGCGGTAGCGTCGCTAGCTCCGGCTCTGGTGCTGGTGGCGGCGGCACAAATGGCCGATGCTCAAGTGTTTCCATGCGTTGCGTAGGCGACATTGTTTTTTCTTTCGAAATTGCCTCTTCAAAGCCTCCGGCCATAACTATAACCCTGTTTTTGCCATTATACTCTTCGCTTGAAGCACCTGAAAATTTTTCAAATCGAAGTATATTTTCCGATGGGTCTTCTATTATGCAACGGTAAAGTCCATCGGGCTTCTTTGTCCAGCCAAAAAGCTTTTGAACCTCATTGACAACTTCATAGTGATTTCTCTGTGAATAGTTCTTTCCGTAAAAATGATGCACTAATAATCTAGATGCGATTTTATCGGAATGATCTATAAGCAGCTTATCGTTTACGGCTTTTTCAAGCGCTTTTTTCATTTCATCTACATTTTCAGAACTGATATCGACCGTTGTAATTATTGCATCGCCGCAAGATTTAAGAGTTGAGCAGATATCTGCGAAATCTATATGCCTCTTTGTATATGTTGTGACAATATTCATAATTGATTGCAGAACAATGTGAAAACGAGAATCTATCAACTCGTCCACCTGGTCGGCAGAAGCATCTTCTTCTTCCAAAACATCGAGTATATTTCTTTGATCTATAACAACAAGGGCGTCAACATATTTTTTAAGCTCTTCTATGCCCTGCTTGGCTAAATCGTACCTGCCCGCCTCTATACCGGCTGGCATTGCTGCAACGCCTATTGTGAGCTTATTTCTATTGCCCTCTTGAGCTTTCCTTGCCGCTCTCGCCACAATGGGAGCAACGCCTGTTCCTGTGCCGCCGCCCATGCCTGTTACAACCAATGCCAAATCTACATTTTTAAACTGCTTTTCGAATTTTTCTTCGTATTTTTCGCCCAATTTTCTAGCATGCTCCAAATCTCCGCCTGCACCAAGATAATAAGAATCACCAGTGCCAAGGGCTATATTGTTGTTTAGCCCGTGTTTTTCAAGCTCAATTATAGAGGCTCCATCTGAATTTATGCCAATAAAATTCACTATGCTATTCTCTATTTTTTTCTCTTTTAAGCTTATTAATATGTTTACGCCGCAAGTTCCAACGCCAGCAAAGCAAATGGATATAGGGCGCCTGTAAGACTCACCTGCGCTCTCTATCAAAGGTTCATGGTCTGACCCGCTTGGAGGCTCCCCGCCTGGGGATTCCATTTGAATCAGTGGTTCAGTTTCTTCAAGGCCAGCGTTGCGGCGAATGCTTTGAAGTATTTTGCTTGGGTCAATTGGCATTTAAAACCTCCGTGTCTTATGAAAATAGAAAAAATATCAAGCTCTGTTAAAAATATTACTGAAAATAGCTGAAAGCTTTAAAGTTTTTCTCTTCTTTTCCTTTGTTTTACCTGAATCGCGGGCTAATAAATCTTTCAAAGCTCCAATGCCAGCTACTGAAAAGCCCTCTTTGCTTTCTTTATCCCATTTTGCAACTTCCTTTCTAGCAGGAATACCGAAAACCTCCGTTGCAAGTCTCTCAATCCCTTTTAATGGCAAAGAGCATTCAAAGATAATATGGTTAGGCTCGCAAAACTCATCGTTATCAATTGTTTGCTTTATTTCGCTTAATATGCCGTGCATTGCTTTTCTTACAAAATAAGATAAAACATAATTGCTTATGGTTTTATTTGTTTTGCTGCCATTTTTCCCTGGAAGCGCCAGTCTATTAACTTTAATGCTGTGCTCGGTTTCTCTATCTAAAGTACAGGAAGCAAACTTCAATAATTCAAAACAATCATCAGCAGATAAAAGTTCCTTTGAATCATCATCAATTTTAATATTTTTTACTCTTTCGTAAAAATTCTGCATTTCTCGATCATCTTGCGTAAGCTCATAATCCAAGTCTATCAGCTCTCCTACTCTGTAATAGCAGAGACAAAGCCGCCAAATTAAATTTTTAAGTTCCCTTAAACCTGTCTCCTTTTTATTTAAATACTTTATATCCGAATTATCCCAAATTGAAAATTCAGATATTGAATCTGTTATATTTATTAATAGTGTTTTGCCTGCACGCTCCTTTTCGTTTGCTAAAGCTTTTAATTCTTTTTCGCAAGACAGCGATACATTTATATTGTCGCCAGCCTTTTTCATAATTTCTATTATCTTGGAAATAGTATAATTTTCTGTTATGAAATAAGCATGAAAACCAAAATTTGTTGCTTTGTGTCCCGCTGGTTCTGGTACTTTAACCAAATCCATTCCTCTTTTCTCGTTTGAAAGCAAAAAATACGGGCTTACAAAAATTCTTCTTGTTTTATCCGGCATTTGAATTTTAGCCGCTACATCTTTCTGCTTGCACAATTCCATTTTTCTAACGTCTTCTTCGGTTATAAGTTTTTCTTCAAAGCCTGGAGCATAACGAAAAGACATAACGTCAAAGTATGCAGCAGAAATAGTTACTTCTGCAACCGAGTCAAAATCATAGCCATTGTCCTTTTGCCATTCCTTGAGTTTTTTCTCAATAATCTCTGTTTTCTTTTGTATATTAGTCTCTCTTTGCGCAAAAGTGCTCTCGCTCGACAAGCTATCCAAAAAGTCTGCATCAATTTTAAACGAAACTATATTCCAGTCTTTTTCCGAATCGGTGCGCGCATCAGCGTCTTTTTCAATGGCAACGTTTACATACGTGCCAAAACGACCAAAATCCAAGTTGAGCTTTGCTCTTTTAATGCTCATTAGAACCTCCATTTGCTGTTGTATATGCAAGATCCCTAAAACGCAGATCCAAAACGGATACGGAATTCAGGTTTGAAACTCGCATATTTCTTGTTAATTGTCTATAGTGCCTAAAGGCAGTTTCCCAATAATCTTTTTCCAAAGAAAATTTTGTTTTGAAATTTACATCATTAAAAAACACAATGAGCTGCCTTTTATCTTCCAGCGGTAAAACCTGTGAAACTCTTGAATAGAGCGGCGCATCGTAACGTTTCATTTCATTTAAAAATTCAGTTACCAAATGTATATCTGAAAATTTACTTGCTTCAACTATAGGCAAGTCCGTAATATTTGCGCTATATGGATAAATTTTTCCTTTGTCGGAATATATCACTGGCCTGGAATTTGCTTGCGGTATAAAAGCGAAAAGCGGTCGTGCTTCTCTAACTTTTATTTCAAGTTTATAAGGAAGCAGTTTTACAGGTTTTACAGAAAATTGGACATCGCCAAAAATCACATCGCTCGCCTCCAGGCGAGAGCGAATTTCTGCTGTATCTTTTGCATAAACTTTTTCACCATAATCATAACCTATCACTTTTCTAAAGGCATCTTCCGAAACTCTATCCAAATTTACCGGTGTTACTTTCACAAAAGCGATAAATTGATCATAGCTTGCATTTCTAACAACTAAAAAAGCAATTATGCAAAAAATCAGCAAAGCAGATATACTTATAATTTGTTTTTTGCGGTTTAGCAAATATTTTCTGAAAGCTGCTTTTTTATTTGCAAGCCAACTTTCAAAAGCTTTTTCTCTTTCTCTTTCATGGTATTTCAGCATTAGGCAATCTCCAAAATTTGAGATGAAAGCACGGTTATATTGCCTGCGCCCATTGTTACAATTAAATCTCCATCTTTAATTTCTTCTTTTAAAAAATCTAAAGCCTTTTCTTTCGCTCCGATAAAATGCGCATTTTTATGCCCCCTTGAGTGCGCAAAATCAAAAACCAGCTTTCCTGTAACGCCTTCTATCGGCTGCTCGCGAGAGCCGTAAATATCGCACACAAGCAAAATATCACTGTTGCCAAAAACCGTACCGAATTCTTCTGCCTGGTCTTTTGTTCTAGAATATAGGTGTGGCTGGAATATGGCTATTATTCTTTTTTCCGGGAAAGAATCTCTGAGGGCAGAAAGCGTTGCTGCTACCTCAGTTGGATGGTGAGCGTAATCGTCGAATACTAATGCTTTTTTCGCTTTGCCCTTAAATTCCATTCTTCTCTTTACACCGGCAAAATTTGCGAGTGCTTTTTTTGAAAGCTCAATAGAAATGGATTCTTCTGTGGCTATAGCAAGCGCGCCAACTGCATTCTGAACGTTGTGTCTGCCCAAAAGACGAATGGAGAATTCGCCAAGCGATTTCCCTCTGCAAAGAACTTCAAATTTTGCGCCATGCTCTGAATAGCGGCAATTTTTGATGCTATACGTTGCCTGCGGGCTAAACCCATAAGTTATCACGGGCTTTACAAGTCTTGCTAAAATGCTTTGGCAACCAATATCATCAATGCAAAGCACTACCTGCCCGTAGAAAGGAACCTTGTTAGCAAATTGCACAAAAGCATTTTTTATTTCGTCTAGGCCAGCGTACGTATCGAGGTGGTCTGCATCTATATTGGTGATTAGAGCAGAGCTTGGCTGCATTTGCAAAAAGCTGCGATCGTATTCATCGGCTTCGGCCGCTAAATAAGGGCCCTTGCCTATGGTTGTGCCGGAACCCTTGCCTTGAACAATGCCGCCTACTATCACGGTTGGGTCTTCACCTGCTGTTTCCAAAATTGAGCCAAGCAAAGAAGTTGTGCTTGATTTGCCGTGCGTACCGGCAATTGCCAAGGTATATTTCAAACGCATCAATTCACCGAGCATTTCCGCTCTGCGAATAACCGGAATGCCATGTTTTCTCGCATACTGCATTTCGGGATTGTCTTCGCCTACTGCTGAAGAATAAACCACAAGTTCTACATCAGCAACATTTTCTGCTTTATGCCCTACAAATATTTTCACGCCCAAATTTTGCAAATACTCTGTCTGCTGGCTGCTCTGCATATCGCTTCCGCTAACATCAAAACCATTGTGATGCAAAAGCTCGGCAATGCCGCTCATGCCTGCACCGCCTATCCCTATAAAATAGGTTTTATGAATGCGATTATTTGGTATTAAACGGCCTAAATCTAACATAGTATATCCCTTGCAATATCGCTCGCTGCCTTGCGATTAAGTTCGCCCAGCTCGCTCGCCTTTTTAGACATTGAATTTAATTTATCTCTATCTGCCATTAAAACCTCTATTTTTTCCCAAAGCCCGTTTTCCTCGCCATCTAGCTCAACGAGGGCGGCACCCTCTTTTTCCACAGCCCTTGCATTAAATTCCTGATGATTCGCAGTTGCATAAGGATATGGCAAAAAGATTGCCGCTTTGCCGAATGCCAGAATTTCTGCAAGCGTTGAAGCGCCAGAACGAGATATTATTAAATCTGCATGCTGCATATATGCATAAATATTATCTAAAAACGCAGTTACGCAAACATTTTTTGCGCCGTTGTATTTATCTGCATGCCTTGCGCCAACTTGCCAAACAACAGATAAATTTTCATTCGCAGAAATTCTATCCATTATTTGCTCTATTTTTTTGTTTATGCCAAGAGCACCTTGGCTACCGCCTGTGATTAAAATGCGAAATTTGCTGTTGTCTGCGAATGTTTCCGGAGCAGGCAAGTTTTCCGGCATTTTGCGAACCGGAGATGCTATATAAATTTTCTTGGCGAACTTTGCGCAAATTTTATTTGCCACTCCCATAACAGCATTTGGCTCTACGGCGAAAAATGGAATTCTGCGAATAATCGCCGCAAGCATAATGGGCAAAGCAACATAACCGCCTGTTGCAACTATAAATTCAGGCTTTTCCACTCTCAATAATTTCATTGCCGCAAACACAGCAGCGAGCAAGCGGAAAGGCATAAATAAATTTTGCGCTATGTTATTTCTTGCTAAAGGAACGGCTTTAATCTGCCGATAATCCCAATCAGAAGAAAGAAGTTTTTCTTCCATAGCAGGCGCGGCTCTGCCGGCAAAAATTATTTTGCAGGAGCTATTCAAATTAAGAATGGCTTTGGCTACTGCTACTGCCGGAAATACATGGCCACCTGTGCCACCGCAAACAAAGAGGATTTTTTTCACTTCCATTCCTCTCTGCTAAAAGATGATATTTGCACCAACATTCCCATAAGAAAAAAATTCATGGCCAAGTTTGCGCCGCCTGAACTCACAAAAGAAAGAGGCTGCCCTGTATTTGGCAAGACTTTTAAATTAACGCCTATATGCAAAAATATATTGAGCGCAAAAATTATGGCTATGCCCCATGCTATATTCTGCGCAAGCAAAACAGCCTTTTCTTCCCTGTTTTTAGGAACCGAATCGCTTGTTTTAACGCCCGCAGCAACCCAAAAACAGGCAAATAAAAATCCCATCATGGTAATAATTATTGGAAACATCAACCAAAACCCAAGCTCTTCGCCTAATATGGTAAAAGCAAAATCATTGCGTGCGCCAAACAATCTCAATTTTATAGTTCCCTCGCCTGGCCCTTTCCCTATTATCCCGCCATCTTGCATGGCCTGCAAAGCTTCATTTTGCTGGTCGCTCCCTGGCCCCGTATCATGAAAAAAAGCCCATATTCTATTAACTCCATGAACATTGACAAGCGAGTCATCGGCATCGAGTTTGGATATTGAAAAAGCGATAACAACAGGAATAACCAAAAGCAGTGTTAAAGGAATACGCAGTTTGTATTCCATTTTCTGAACATAAATCATAAAAAACAAAAGCAAGGCAAAAATCATAATCATAGAATAATTAGGCATCAAAAAAGTCATAAATGCAATAGGCAAAAACGCGAGAAATGGTAAAAGAAAAAATTCTTTGCACCATCTTATTTGTTCATTGCTTCTCATATCGGTAAGCATTTTCGCAACAAATATCATAAAGAATATTTTAACAAGCTCGCCAACTTGAAAAGTCATGCCAGCGATAGTCAATTGTCTTTTCAGCATAACTATTTCGTTTTGGTATTTACCCATCTCTTTAAGCTCCGCAGCCGTATAAGAACCGCCAAGCCCAACAACATAAATTTTATCTGCAGAACCGCCCCATATAGCAACCATTAGCAAAAACACCGCAAACACAAGAAGCAAAAAAGCAAAGCTAAAACCATCTCTATTCCAAAGTACGCGCACGCCGCTACGAAAACGAATTACATAACGCCGCCATAAAGACACAGGCAAAATAAAGCCTATAAAAAGAAAAACTAAAGGAAAAAGCACGCTTTTAACAGCAAGGCTTTTAAATGGAATATATGTTGCGCTCAATGTGCTTATTTCTATATAAAATCCAATTACGCAAAACAAAGCAGGCAAAAAAAGCAACTGCCATTTGCCATATCTGGCTTTTTCAGATAAACTGCTGAAATAATCATAAACAAAGTTCATCTTGCAAACTCCATTTCCAGCAGATTATTAGCCACTTCTTCCAGTTTCATAGAGCGAGAACCTTTTACTAAAACCATGTCTTTTTTGCGAAGCAAAAGTTTCAGAGCATCTATTGCGCTTGCATTATTCTCAAAATATTTTATGCGACCAGCTTTTAAACCGGCTTCTTCTGCGCCTTCGCAATATTCAAGAGCATCGTTTCCTATTGCCACCAAATAATCTATGGAAAGCTTCGCAAGCGCAGAGCCTGTTTTTCTGTGATACTCTTTGCTACGCTCGCCCAATTCCTTCATATCGCCCAGCACGGCAATTTTGCGACCGGAGCAAGGTATATTGGCAAGCGTTTTCAAAGATACTTCCATTGCGTATGGATTTGCATTGTAACAGTCGGAAATTACGGTTATATCGTTGCCTTCAAGAATTTGCATTCTCATATCATAAGCTTTAACCGAAGAAATAGCCTCAGCAATAACGCCTTTAGGGATTCTAAGCAATTCACCAACAGCAATGGCAGCAAGAGCGTTGTACAAGCTGTGCAAACCGGGCATTTCCAACTTAAACCAAGTTCTTGCAATACGAAAACTTGCACATCCATTTTCCCACAAAACTTCGTCTGGTTTAACTGTTCCTCTTTGAACGCCATAAGTCAGCACCTTGTATTTTTTTGTGCTGCGTATTTTGGAAAGCCTTACATCATCTGCATTAATTACCAAAGTTCCGCTCTTTTCAAAACCATCAACTATGGATTTCTTCTCTTCAAACACGCCTTCTAGGCTACCTAAGCCGTCTAAATGAGCTGGGGCTACATTTGTGATAACGGCAATATCTGGGGCTGCCGCTTGGGAGAGTTGGCGAATTTCACCGGGCAAACTTGTACCCATCTCTATAACCGCTGCTTCGTGTTCGGCTTTCAAACCGAGCAAAGTCATTGGAACGCCAAAAAGATTATTGAGGTTTCCTTTTGTAACGTGCGTGTTATAGCTGTTTGAAAGAACAGCTGCTATCATCTCTTTTGTGGATGTTTTGCCGGCGCTTCCCGTTATGCCAACCACTTTCAAATTTGAAAAACTTTTTCTGTAACCGCGAGCAAATTTGAGCAATGCTCTGGTTGTATCTTCTGTTGCTATGGCAAGCGGAATTTTTCCAATTTCCACTTCTGCTGCATTCACTATTGCCATAAGTGCTCCTTTGTTAAATGCTTCTTCTATAAATTTACCCTTATGCGGGTTAAATGTTTTCCCAACCAATGCCCAAAATATATCGCCTTCTTTTATTTCTCTGGAATCAAAATTCAGGCATACTTTTTGCTTTTTATTTTTTAGCGGAACATCCGCTAAAATGGCAGAGGGGTTTTCTTGCGAAAAAATTCGCAAGAAATCGGTCACGTTTATTGGTAAATTAAAACTCATAAAAAAAATCCCAGAATTTCTTCCCTATCGCTAAAGTGTTTTTTTTCCGTTCCCACCAGCTGGTAATTCTCGTGCCCCTTGCCTGCCACTACTAAAATGTCACCGCTTTGCAATGCTGTAGCGGCGGCTTTTATGGCTTTTTTGCGGTCTATCTGTTTCTTGTGTTTGCCAAGCGTCATTCCTTTTTCTATGTCTGCTAAAATTTGTTCCGGATTTTCGGTTCTTGGGTTGTCTGAGGTTAGGTAAATTTGGTCTGCCAGGGTTTCGGCTATTTTTGCCATTTCCGGGCGTTTGGTTTTGTCTCGATCGCCACCGCAACCAAATACAAGATGCAAATTTCCTTTGCAGATTTGGCGAGCGGCCTGCAGAGTTCTTTGCAAAGCGTCTGGCGTGTGAGCGTAGTCCACTATAACCTTGCGGTTGTTTTTGTTATACACAACTTCAAAACGACCTGGAATAGACATATTAGCCAGCGCATTTGCAATAGCCTTTTCCTGGCAACCTATTTCACGCGCCCATTCAATTATAAGCATGGCATTCTCTAAGTTGAATTCGCCAAAAAGCGAGATATCGTAACCATCAAGTTTTATGCCTTTTTCGCTTTCGCTTATTTTAAATTGCTTTTTGGAAACACCAATGCGTTCTCTAAAAAATAACTCGCTATGCAAACGGTTTCCGTAGGAATTATCAATGTTTATAAAGCCCACTCCCCTGCCAAGAAGTTCCGATGTGAATAATATTTTTTTTGCTTGATAGTAATTTTCCATTACGCCGTGAAAATCGAGATGTTCGTGGCTTAAATTTGTGAACATTGCCGTTTTGTAGGGAATTCCCATAACACGCCCTTGAACAAGGGCGTGGCTGGATACTTCCATAATCAATTCTGTGCAACCTGCCTTAACCGCTCTTGCAGCAAATTCGTAAAGTTCCAGAAATCCAGGCGTCGTTAGGCGAGCTTCTTCTTTTTCATCGCCCAGCAAATTGTATATTGTGCTTAACAAGGCAGTTTTTTTGCCTTCTGCTCGCAAAACGGCATTCATCATAAATGCACAGCTCGTTTTCCCATTTGAACCTGTAACTGCATAACTGTTTAATTTCTCAAATGGATTTCCAAAATGTTCTTTTGCAAATAAATATCTGGTAAAATGTACATCGTTCACCTGTGCCCAGCGAGACTCATAGCCTTGCGGAGCGGGCAACGCGGAAACAACGGAAGATGCACCCAGCTCCAAAGCCTGCATAGCGTGCGCCATTTCTGAAGCATCTGCACAGGGAATAGCGAAAAATATATCGCCTTCCTTAACTTTCCTGGAATCATCTCTCAACTGTTTCATGTAAACCCTCTTAATCTTATCGTAACCGTGCCTCTCCTTTCAACAGGGCTGCCTGGCTCTGGAAATTGCTCATACACTTTTCCCGTTCCTTCATAATTCACATTAACATGCTCTAACATTCCAAAAGCATCACGCAAGGTTAAGCCACGAACATCTGGCATAAGCCCTGTATTTCGCTGATGCTCTCTTAAAGAAAGCTCTATATACTCGCCGTTTAAGTCTGCCTTTATGGTTTGCGCCACAACAGAACCGCTTTGATTTTCTCCGTTAAAACGCACATCGCAACGTATTCCTTTCGCTTTATCAAATGCGGCAAGCTTTGTATGCCCAATAAAAGAAGCTTCGCTGCACAAACTGTCTGCAGGCGCATATTCCCTTGCAAAAGCCACCGGCGACAAGGCTGGGTGAAGATAGATTTCTTCCATTATTTTTCTAAATATCGGACCAGCCGCCCTTGCTCCTGCATGCCTAGTGCCATACACGGTTACAAGACACACAAAATGCGGATCGGAAGCCTTTTCCATTCCCACAAAAGATGAATTGTAAATTTCAACCGCATACCTTCCAGAAGCATCTATCACCTGCGCAGTTCCGGTTTTACCGGCAAATTCAAAGAATTCATATTTTGATGTTATATTTCTTGTTGCGCTATCCCTCTCAACCACACCTTTGAGCATATCTCTTAAAACTCTTGTATTCTCGGTAGATGTAATAACTCTGCGCACGAAATCTTTTTCTGTTGCAGCAGAATCCATTCCATTTTTTAAAATGAGTTTTGGATTGTATAAAATTCCGCCATTTGCTATTGAGCTTAAAGCCTTTGCCACATCTATGGAAGTTGCATCCATAGATTGCCCAAAACCTTGCGTTGCTTGCGTTCTTAAATCATCTGCTCTTACCCTTCTAAAGCCTTTGTGGCTAATTCTCAAAGGAAAATTATCAGAAACCTCGCCTATGCCAAATTTTCTGACTCCGTCAAAAAAATTCCCGTAGCCAATATCTTCAATAACATATTTTCCAAAAGCTATATTGGAAGAAACTACCATAGCTTCTATCATATCAGCGCTTTCCTTTCCTTTAACAACATCTCTGATTACTCTCTCTCTTAAATTTTTTGTAACCCTCCACTCGCCTTTTTCTGTTTTCATTTTCTTGTTAGGATCAACTCCATTTTCCAAAGCAATTATGGCGGTTACAGGCTTAAAAATCGAGCCTGGTTCAAAAGAGTGAATAATATTATCGTATCTCCTATTATCTGGATTAAAGCTTGTTATTGCCAAGATCTGCCCATTCCTCGGATCCATAACCAAAACCGATGCACCAGCCGCCCCTAATCTGGGTATAAATTCACGCACGGCTTTTTCTACAATTTCCTGAATACGCAAATCTATTGTCAAATATACATTTTCGCCATCTATATGCGGCTGAATTTCTTTTTCTTTTACCGCAACTTTTTTCTTCGATCGAGTCTCTCTTTTAACGCCAGACTGCCCACGCAACTCTCTGACTCTGTCATTTGCCACGCCGCTTAAAATCGCAGACAAGCCTTCAAGATGTCTATAAAAATAAAACTCCTGAAATCTTTTCTGGCCCTTTTCGTTGTAGGTAAGCAAATTATCCCAAAGCACAACGCCGTTTCTGTCCAGAATTTTTCCAGACCTGGCTTCTTCGCGTTTATCTACTTGAGTTTTATCTTCAAAATATCTTTTTTCTTCATTTTTGAATATTTGAATATGAGCAAGCCTGCCTATTATGCAGGCAGTTGCCAAAAACAATATAAAACCTGTAATTATCAATCTTGCTTTCATCTTGTGTACCTCGTGATTTTGGTTGCTGGTTCGCGTACTTCGAGCCCAAGTGGTTTTACAAATTCTTCAATCCTCCCTCTGGAAGAAAGACTGTCTATTTCTTTTGTTACCAAAGCTAAATTATATTGCATTACACGAACCGAGTCTTTCAATATTTCTTCTCGTTTTAATAAATCCGTAAATTTTTCCTGTTGTATTTTCACCGGAATAATCAAAATAAACAAACCGAAAAAAAGTATAACGGGTATAGTAACCAACAATTTCATAGTTTAAACCCTCTCATATACTCTTAGCACAGCCGAACGGGAACGCGAGTTTGTTCTTAGTTCAGCAGCATTTGGTTTTACAGTTTCTTTATTTACTTTTCTAATTTTTTTATTATTGCCGCCGCACACGCAAACAGGCAATCTGGAATCGCACAAACAATTTTTTTCAAAAACCGAAAGAGTCTCCTTCACAGCGCGTGCTTCTTTTGAATGATAAGTTATTATGCAAAGCCTGCCACCGCTTTTCAAGCAATGAACAGCAGCTTCTACGCTTTTTTTAATCTCTGCGATTTCCGAATTCACTTCCATGCGAATGGCTTGAAACACTCGTGCTTTCAGGCTATTCAAGTCTTCTTTTCTTTTGGAATAAACTTCTTCGATTGCAGCGTTCAAATTCGTTGCTGTAATTTTCTCGCTATGCAAAGTTCCCGATAAAATCCGCTTCGCCAAGCGACCTGCCATTTCCAAATCTGAATTTTCTCTTAAAATTTTCGCAAGTTCTGCTTCTGAAATTCTCTTCAAATATTCTTGAGCATTCTCGCCGCAACTCGCATCCATACGCATATCCAGCGGCTCGGTGCCCGTAAACGAAAAGCCTCTGTCTGTGGCATCTATTTGGTGCGAGCTTACTCCAAGGTCGTAGAGAATTCCGCCAAGAGCTTGCTGCGGAAGCTCTGCCCCCAAGCTCGAAAAGGGTTTGTGATGATAGATTATTTTTTCTTCAAACCGAGAAAGCCTTGATTTTCCCGCGTTTATAGCCGCTATATCTCTATCGAAGCAATGCAGGTACCGACCCTCGCCTATAAGCTCTGCAATCATTTCAGAATGACCGCCACCGCCAAGAGTGCAATCTGCATAGTCGCTCAAAGGCCCTATGCGCAGGCTTTCAATGCTCTCTCTTAAAAGCACGGGTGTGTGGCAAAAATTTTTAATCATAAAATCCACTCGTCTCCGCTAAAGTCATCACTTGGGTTAAGAGTGTACATCTTCGCCTTTTCTGGGTTCATTAAAACAACTTTATTGCCATCGCCAGAAAACACAACTTCTTTATCTATGCTGGCAAACTCTTTTAAATTCGGTGGCAATAAAAAGCGATTTTGTTTATCGTCTAAAACAATTTCATGAGAATTATGCAGGAGCTTTCTGCGTTTGGCAAAATTTTCAGGTGTCCTTTCAAGCTCATAAAGAGTCTCTACCCAAAGGTCGTAATCTTTTTCTCTGCGCAAATGAATTGTATTCATGGGACCAATAGACAGGTAAAACTTTTTTTCCGAGGGTACAAGCGAGCGAAAACAGGCAGGAAAAGAAACTCTTCCGTTTCCATCAATAATGGCTTGTGAATTCCCTTGAAATTTCATGATACTGCATAATATACATTTTTTTTTGGAAAATTCACCCTTTTTCATGCATTTTATTTATTTTTCACCCATTTTTACCCATACTACTGAAAATATGAGCAAGAGACTGGTCGGTTTTGACAATGTTTAGATTAGTGTTTAGGAGCGGGGAGTTTTGAATTTAGAATACTTTGTAAAAAAACGGCCACACCCCGTCAAGCCAACAAGTGGCTTACTAGCTCAGATAAATCCCGCGTAGCAGTGGGTTTTGCTACTGAATTTATCTGCCGAGGATTTAATCCCGGCTTTGCCAGCCGCTCCTCGGTAAGATTATTTTTAAAGAGCGTTACTAAAAAACCGCCGAAACAAGCTCGGGCTTAATAATGCTAGCTATGTTTTTTGCAAAATCCAGATAGGTTTTAGCCTCTTCAATTGTAGGCAAAGAACCTTCTTCAAAAAGACCAATGTTATAAGGATAACGGGTTTCTACGTATAAATCTTTTATATCTTGCAGCAAATTTTCGTCTAAATTCATGTCTTTTATTTTTCTTGCCTCTGAATATAAATCCAATAAATCGTGAGTCTTTTTAACCGGAACTTTATTTTTTGCTAAGAATGCTTTCAAATATTTTTCAATCGCCTGCTGAGAAAGAAATGCTACATGACTAGAAAATTCCTTGTTATCAATAAGCGTTTCCGCCGCCAATATATCTTTATCCGCAAAAAATGTCCAAGCATTT
>JAITFT010000173.1 GCA_031281155.1 Candidatus Fibrimonadaceae bacterium | reverse complement strand
TTCGGAGCAAGCTTGTTTTTACGAGTAGTTTTAGTTTTTGACATAGCAACAACCAACCTCATTGTTAAAGTGAAGCTTGTTGTTTTGAAGTGAATATAGAAAACTCAAAACAGGTCCGGCGTTTTTGTCGGATATAATTTTCTAAATTACCGACCTTGCCAGGCCTCATTTCCCTGCGGAGATTTGGCAAGGGTAAACAAAGCAGCGGGGAATGGAGAAAAAGGATGAAATCGTTCTTTCTTATATTTGCGGCAACGTTTCTGCTTTCCTGCTCGGACGTGTCCGCTCGCAAGGGCAAGACTGGCTCTCTGCATGATTCCCGTGACGGCAAGACGTATAAAACCGTTAAAATCGGCTCTCAGACCTGGATGGCCGAGAATTTGAATTATGATGTAAGCGGTAGTGCCTGTTGCAATAATAGTTCAAGCAACTGCCAAAGATACGGCCGTCTTTACAATTGGGCTACTGCTCTCACTGTTTGTCCTTCTGGCTGGCGTTTGCCTACAGATGCCGAGTGGACTGCGCTTACGAATCATGCTGGCGGTGCTTCTGTTGCTGGAACCAAGCTGAAAGCTAATAGCAGTCTTTGGTTTACTAATACGGGCACAGACGATTTCGGCTTTTCGGCCCTTCCGGGTGGCAACGGCAACAGCTTCAATGTCGGCATCAGCGGCTACTGGTGGTCTGCTACGGAGGACGATGCTAGCGACGCGTGGTACCGGTACATGATCAGCGACTTCAGCGACGTGAGCAGGGGCAACTACTACAAGGAGAATCTGCTCAGTGTTCGTTGCGTTAAGGATTAGAAGATGACCAATTTACTTCAACGCCAAAACTTCTGTCTGAACCCCGATGACCCCGATTATCCGATTTACCAGATTGTGCATATCCATTAGCACAGCTAATAATTCTGCGATAAAGCGTTTCATATTGCAAATCGGGAAAATCCTTAAATCGGGGTCATCGAGGTTCAGACAAATGCAATTGACTTCACAGCAAACTCAAAGATTCCGGAAGCTCGCCGGCTCGCTTCCTAGGTTCAGACACACGCCCAAACCCTCGCCGTTCTGGGAATAATCCCCAGCAGCGAAGAAGCGAACCCTACTCCCCAGCAACTAAATCAGCAAGTATTTATTTACTATATTATTAGTATGGAAAACAACATGGATAGGCGGGCTTTTTTGAAAAGCTTGGCAGTGGTGGGTGCGGCTTTTACCCTTAAAATGAAAGGCGGAATGAGTGTTTTTGCTCAAACAATAAACGCAGAAACAGAGCTCCCTGTGGATTTGGTAGCCGTGATAGGCGGAGAACCCGAAGCCATGTTTAAAAGGGGCATTGAAGAAATGGGTGGCATGGGCAGGTTTATAAAACGTGGTCAAAGGGTGGTTGTAAAACCGAATATCGGCTGGGATAAAGTGCCTGAGCTGGCGGCAAATACCAACCCCTTCCTGGTAGGAGAAATTGTTCGTCAATGCATTGCGGCAGGTGCAAGAGAAGTTATTGTTTTTGATAATACCTGCGATGAATGGCGAAAATGCTACGCAAACAGCGGCATAGAAGCAGCGGCAAAAGCCGCAGGTGCTAAGGTAGTACCTGGCAACGAAAAATCCTACTACAGCTCAGTCTCTTTGCCGCAAGGCAAAAAGCTGAAAAAAACAGATGTGCACAAAGCTATTTTAGATTGCGATGCCTGGATTAACGTTCCCGTGCTAAAGCACCACTCAGGCGCAAACCTAACCATCTCCATGAAAAATTTAATGGGAATAGTTTACAATAGAAGAATATTCCACATCTCTAATCTTCAGCAGTGCATTGCCGATGTGTGCACGTACAACAAAAAACCAGTGCTGAACGTAGTCGATGCTTACCGAGTTATGAAATCAAATGGGCCGCGAGGAAGAACGCTGGAAGATGTAGTGCTCGCCAAAGGCCTGTTCATTTCGCAAGACATGGTAGCTGTAGATACAGCGGCTACAAAGTTTTTCAGCCAAATACGGGAAATGCCTTTGGAACATGTAAAACACCTTGCGCATGGCCAGGCAATGAATATCGGAACTATGGATATTGATAATTTGAATGTAAAACGAATAAGGATGTAAAAAGCTTATGCTTAAAAAAATCCGAGTTGCAGTATCAATTCTTATTTTCAGCCTGCTCACTTTCTATTTCCTAGACTTCGCAGGCATATTGCCCAGTAGAATTCACGTTTTGGGGCATATACAATTTATTCCGGCTTTGCTGTCGCATAACGCTATTATTGTCTGCCTTATAATCCTTGCCTTGTTGTTTGGGCGAGTTTATTGCTCCTTTATCTGCCCAATGGGAGTTTTCCAAGATATAGCAAGCCGTTGTTCCAAGAAAAAATTTGCTTATCGAAAAAATAATCCGGTATTGCGTTGGTCTATCGTAGCCATTACCTTTATTCTCTTTCTTTCAGGCTTTACCATAGCCATAGGAATACTCGACCCATACAGTGCTTATGGCAGAATAGCTGTTCATATATTTAGGCCTATTTATATATTTGCAAACAATATACTTGCTGGTGTTTTTAGCAATTTTGGCAATTATACTTTTTATAAAGTAGGAATAGGAATATTGAGCATTTTCTCGTTGAGCGTGGCATTGCTAACCTTTGTTGCTATCGGTGTATTGGCGTGGAAAAAGGGGAGATTTTATTGCAACACAATTTGCCCAGTGGGAACCGTTTTGGGTTTTATAAATAAATTTTCTCTTTTTAAAATCCGAATAAATAATACGCAATGCACCTCTTGCGGTATTTGTGAAAAAAATTGCAAAGCTTCGTGCATTGATGCAAAGGCAAAAACAATAGATTATAGCAGATGCGTAAATTGCTTTAATTGCGTGAAAGGTTGCAATAGAAGGGGCGTATTTTATGCTAAGAAAAGCAAGGAAATTCAGCCTGCGGTGGATAAAGGCAAGAGAAAATTCCTGTTAGCTGGGTTGGCTGCTATAGCTGCTCCAAAAGCTTTGGCGGCTAACCCCGCCGCTCAAAGAAAAGTTGCGATTAGTCCTCCGGGGTCGGTTAGCGCAGAGCGTTTGATGAAGCGTTGCACGTCTTGCCATTTGTGCGTATCTAAATGTCCTTCAAAGGTGTTGAGACCTGCATTTATGGAGTATGGCATTGGTGGAATGATGATGCCCGTGATGTGCTTTGAAAGAGGCTTTTGCAATTTTGATTGCACAGCATGTAGCAGCGTGTGCCCTAGCCATGCATTGGTTCCGCTAACTAAAGAGCAAAAGCATAGATTGCAGGTTGGAAAGGTTATTTTTATTCCCGAGCTTTGCGTTGTTCATACAAACGGAACGAGCTGCGGAGCGTGTTCAGAGCATTGCCCAACGCAAGCGGTGAAAATGGTTCCGTATAAAGGCGGCTTAACAATTCCGGTTATTGATGTGGATACGTGCGTAGGCTGCGGTGGCTGTGAGTTTATTTGCCCTGTTCGCCCGTATAGGGCGATATATGTAGAGGGGAATAAGGTTCACCAAAAGGCAAAAGCTTTTATTGTTGAGAAACAAGAGGAGAGGGAAGTAAGGGATTTTGGTTTTTGAGCCTAATATAGGCTAGAGCTTGGCATTGGAACAAGCTTTGGCAAGCATCCAGTTCATGCTGCATTCCTTGCTTTGCCCAGCACCGGGGAAATCTTTCCCAGCACTGCCTTTTGCTAAAATTTTGCATTCTTTGCCATTTGCTTTAAATGCTTCCTTTGCCGCTTTTTGCAAAGTTTCGTTGCTCCATTCGCTGTAGTTGGTGGCTAGCAGCATAATTCCGTTGCTCTCCAAAAGGCTTGCCGCTTTTGCTGCTAAGAATTCAAAGTTTTTTGCTACGCTAAAAACTTTTTTCCCGTCTTTTGCAAAGCTGGGCGGGTCTATTGCAATAGCTCCGAACTTTTTCTCTTTTTTTATTGCCCAATCAATATACTCCTCGGCATTTCCGCAAAAGAATTCACCCTGCGCAGGCACTATTTTATTTAGCAAATAATTCTCTTTGCCCTTGCCCAGATTTTTTTTGCTAATATCCACATTCACCGCTTTTAATGCGCCGTTTTTTCTGGCGTGAACGCTAAAAGAGCAGGTGTAGGCAAATAAATTCAAAATTTCTTTGCCTTTGCATTGTTTAGCGAAAAATATTCTCGCTTCTCGCATATCCAAAAATAAGCCTGGGTTTAAAGTGTCGAGTAAATCAACGTAAAATTTACAGTCCTTTTCTTCAATAATGGTTTTAGGATTATCCCCAAACACGGGCTTTATTTTGCTGTAGTTTGCGAACCTGTATTTTACGGCAATAAATTCCGGTGCGAAAATATTTTCCAATGCCTGAATTAATGCCTGCTCGTATTCAATTAAATTTTTATTGAAAAACTGAATTTGAAAATGATTATTGTATTTGTCGATAACAACTCCGTCTAAAGCATCTGCTGTGCCATTGCAAATTCTATAAGCATTGCTTTGCAAATGCTTTCTTTTGGCGATTGCCTTTTGTAAAACTACATAAACGTGGCTTCTAATGCTGTTACCTGCTGTACTGTGATTGTTCGCTCTGCTTCCATAACGCCATCGCTCCAGCCGCTGAAAGTTGCGCCTGGGTTTGGAAGAGCCTTTATTGCTATGGGAATGGCAGAATAAGCGTTGAATGTTACGTTTCCGTTTAATACGGGCAAATTGTGAACCAAAACTTTGCCATTGCCTTTGCTGGAAAGGGTAAAAGCAGTGGGGGAGCCCAAGCCAAAAAAGCTTCGGATCTCATGTTGCATTTGCGCAGGGCGGTTATTGCCGAAATTCCTAATGGTTGTGAGTTCTGCATTCATTGTGCCGGCATTTAAATTCCATCTTCTTTGATCTAAGGGAATTTCATTTGCTAAAGGATCCATTAAAGCGTTAATTCTTGCCTGAACCCTTGCTGGTTCGAAGTAGCTTGCGATTAGGAGCGAAAAGCGGTTTATAAAAGCATTTTTGTAGTTTTCGTTTTCTAAAAGTTTGCGAAGAATTAGCGTTGAGTGCGGTGGGTTAGGCCAGCTTGGGCCATTTGGCATGGTTACAAACTGAAGCGCATTAAGATCCGGTCGATGATTTTTTCCAAAACTACCCCAGCCGTGGTCTGTATCGTACAGGAGCCATCTCCATTTTGAAGGCGGCGAATTAAAACGCCATCTTTTCATATTGTTTCCTGGCCAGTCTCTGTCGTTATAATAAATTCTGCTTTGGAAATGGTTGGTAAAATTATCTATGTCAATTCGTTGCTCTAGTATTCTGAGGTTTTCATCGTTCAGCGTAACGCTGTTTAGCCAACGCAGAATATTTTGATAATCGGCATCTGAGCCGTTGCTCACTTCATTATTAGCTTTTACCAGATCTATAACATCTTGGCTTACGTCGTAGTTGGTTTCAAAATAGCGCACATTGGTGCGTTCCCGCAAATTGTGAATGCCAAAGTATTCTCCATTGTAATATACAATAACTGCACGGCCTTTTTGATATTCCATTCCCAAGCCCTCTGTGAGCGAAGACATAAGCATATCGCGAATATAGTCTATGCCGAAATTGTTGCCGTTATTTCGCAAAATAAAGTGCTTGAACCTTGTTAAATGCGGAAATTCGGGAAATAAAGAATATTTTAAATTCTTTTCTCCGTATCCATTTTTAAAAGCAATTACAACAGATTTTTTGGGATGTCCTCTGCTGTAATTACCGAACATTTTGATTCCTGCTGGGGAGCTCCATGCGAGCCTTGCGCCGCTTTCAAAAAAATCCACATGAATTGGCAATTCGGTGTCTGCCCAATAATTTGCACCATAATAGGGATAGCTGGAACTTGCATTTGGCCCGGTCATATAAAGTCCGGTTATAGGGTCAAACATGTCTTTTGCATTTACCGCTATGGAAACAACGGGTAAATCGGGCAGGCGTTCGCCAATGATATAGGTTCGCAAAACAGGTTCGCTTGGATATGTTCCGCTTTTAAATTGAGCGCAGCGCATAATTGTGGTTTTTGTTAAGTTCAATGTAGAGCCCGATCTTATTGGGCTGCTTTCGTTTGGAAGAACTCCGCTTGTATCGCAGCGAATAACGCCCCGTTCTGTTTCGGGCGGTAATGTAAAGGTTAGCCCTGTTTCAAAATAGCCGCTTCTAGGAATGCTTGTTGTGGCAAGCGGCTGTGCTTGCCCTATGTAGGTTTCATTTGAGTTTGCGGAGTTTGGCGTTGGCGGTTTGCTTAAAGCCCATTGGCCGCTTTCAAAATTTTTCGCAAAAGATAAGCCACGTACTTCTGCAGGGTAGGCAACGGAATCTCTGATTTGCTGCAAGGAGTCCATTAAAAATAATCTTCCGCCGCTTCTATTTAATTCAAAAGAAACATGGACATTGCCTCCTCTTTTTTGCGCAACTATGGAATTAAAGGAAAAATTTATTGTTCCATAAAAATTTGCAGTATTTGAAAAACGCAGCCCGTAAATTTTTTGCAAATTCGGAAAATCGCTGCTGGGTGGCAAGTTTATTGCGTATAAATCGTTTTCTATTCCAGTGCCTGTTATAATTGTAGGCCATGACTGCCAATCTTCAATTCCTTCTTGTGCAAGGCGAATTTCAAGTTTGGAATCTTTGCTTAAATTGCCTCTTAGCAAAATTTGGTTAGTTTTAGAGAGGTCTATTGTGCTGCTTTTGCCCCAATTCAAAAGTTCCAGCATAATTGCTGCGGTAGCCCAGTTAAATGCAGGCGTATTATCAACTGTTATAAGTGTTCCGGAAAGCCCTGTATTTCTAGAAAAACTTTGCTGGGCAGTGCTGCCGCCCGGCGGAGTACCCTCGCTATCTGCCCAGCTCCAAGCACCAACCGCGCTTGCTATCAAATTTACGCTATCGCTTGGCGGGCTGAGGTCTGGCTTGTCTCTTCTGGAGAGAAATACCACTAAATAGCTGTGTGGCTGAACGATAACATCGCCGAAAGTCCATAAAATTCTATTTGCGTCGTTTGTTAAAGAGTAGCCTCTAAGATTAACGGTGGTGTCTGCTGGGTTGAAAAATTCTACCCAGCCAGGGTTATCGCCAAATTCATCTTCGTAATCTACATTTGCCGTGTAAATTTCGCTGAATATAACGGGCGGTTTGCCCACAAAAACGGGTTTATTTTCGTTGTTGTTATTGCCGCTGTTGGAGCAGGAGAATGTCTGAACCATGATTAATAGCAGGATCGGTAGGGGCAAGGCGCGCCTTGCCCTTACAAAGGATGCAGTCATTTTAGAAATCTGCCCTTAGTGTTGTTGCTTGCGTTATTGTGACGGTTCGTTCTGCGCTTGTGTTTCCATCGCTCCAGCTTCTGAAGGTTGCGCTGCCGTTTGGAACAGCTTTTATTGTTATGGGGACTGAAGGATAAGCGTTGAAGGTTGCGTTTCCGTTTAATACGGGCAAATTGTGAACTAGGATTCTGCCGTTGCCGTTGGCTGTAAGAGTGAGGTCAACAGGGGAGCCTAAGTTAAAAAAGCTTCTGAGTTCAGAGTGCATTATCGCAGGGCGAGCATTGCCCCACGCTCTGATTGCCGTGCCTTCAATACTTGTGCCTCTGTTGTTCCATCTATCTTGGTCGAATGGAATTTCGGTTCGAATTGGTGCTGTAAGCGCATCTACTCTTGCATTGACTCTTGTTGGCGCAAAGTATGTTGCGATTAGGAGTGAGAAGCGGTTTATAAATCCATTTTTGTAGCTTTCGTTTGTCAAAAGTTTGCGTAGCATAAATGTGGAATGCGGTGGGTTAGGCCAGCTTGGACCATCTGACCGGGTTGCAAACTGAAGCGAGCTAAGCCACGATTGTTCATGTATGCCATAACCGCCCCAGCCATGATCTGTATCGTACAGTAGCCATCTCCATCTTGAGTATTGAGCCGATGAGGGAGCGCGCCATCTTTTTAGGTTTTTTCCGGGCCAGTCTCTATCGTTATAATAAATTCTGCTTTGGAAATGGTTGGTAAAATTATCCAAGTCCATTCGCTGTTCCAAGGCCCTTAAATCGAAATCGGAAAGCGACGAGGCTGAGGCTGAATTGCCAACGCATCCTGTGCTGGTGCATCCTAGCCAACGCAGGATATCTTGATAATCTGCGTCTGAGCCTTTGCGTTCATTATCTCCATCTCTTCTGTTAACATCGGCGTCTATAAAATCAATGGTATTTTCATTTATGCCAAAGTTGGTTTCAATGAAATCACTATTGGCGCGTTCCCGCAAATTGTGAATGCCAAAATAATTTCCATTGTAATACACAACCACTGAGCGCCCTTTTTGGTAATCTACATCTAAGCCCACTGTGAGCGAAGAAATAAGCATATCGCGTATGTAATCGTAAGTGTAATTATTGCCATTATTGCGCAACATAAAGTGCTTGAAGTTTGTTAAATGTGGATGTGAAGGAAATAAAGGATAATTCAAGCGGTTTAGCCCATGCTCTCTTCTAAAGCTGATTATAAC
>JAITFT010000138.1 GCA_031281155.1 Candidatus Fibrimonadaceae bacterium | reverse complement strand
CCGGACTGATGCTGTTTACCCGCGCTAGCCCGGCAAGACTGACCGCCATTGCGTGGGTTAGTGCGACGATTCCGCCTTTTGCGGCGGAATAGCTCTCGGTGTCAGGCTGTGACTGGAATGAGCAATCCGCGGCGACCGACACAGGCATTATTTATAAGATAGTCAACGGGTTTTGCCAGACTGCAAACGAATTTTTCCAATACGGATTTTTTTTTTTTTTTTCCATGAAAAAAGTTGACATTTTGCAACTTTTCACCCGATGTTTTATTCACGTCAATCACAGTGACAATTGCTCCCTCTCTCAGAAAAGCTTTGGCGATACTACACCCAATGCCGTTCGCAGCACCTGTTACAATTGCGTGTTTGTTTGCAAACTCCATAACCTCACCTTGTTTTACACAACACTGGATATAAAATTCACAACCAAGCTGCACATGATTTCTTTTTCTTGTGGTTTTGATAAGGCTATCATTAAAGTAGTAGCTGCCAGAGCGTTGTTATCTATTAATAGCTGTCCATTTTTGCTTTTCAAAGCCTTGTTTTTGTCTAAAAAATATACGAATAATGCGGCGGCTATTCGTTTATTGCCGTCTGTGAAAGAATGGTTTTTCACAACTAAGTAAAGTAAATAGCTTCTTTATAGGTAAGTTGCCATTTGCCTTTGTTCTTGTTTTTTGGATTAGAAAACTCTTGACGGTCGTAGTTGTCCAACAGTCCTAGGCCTTTTGTGTAATTTTGCAGTATGCTTGCCACGCCGGAGATTTCTGGAATGCTGGAGCGAGATATTATTTCTATCGTTTTATTTAGTTGGTCTAAACGAGATTGATTTATTATCACGCCATTTAACAAATATTCTTTTAATATTGAATTTACCCACTTACGAAATTCCATGGCCTTTGCCGAGTTCACTCTGTAACCAACTGATAAAATAATATCCAAGCTATAAAATGCAACCGGTTTGTCGGAATTTGCAATGTGCAAAAAATGCACATTGCTTTTTTTATTTATTTCGCCGCTGGATATAATTTTATTTATGTGTTTGGTTATGCCAGAGCGGTCTATGCCGAAAATATCAGCAATTTGCAGTTGAGTCGCCCAAACAGTTTCATTGCGGAAATCGGCATTTAGCTTCACCTCGCCGTTTTTTCCGCTATAAATTACTATTTCTTGTTTAGCAATCTTGTTTTCCATAACGCTAATCTCCATATTTTAAGCTTTTGTATTAGGGCGACTGGAATGTAGGTAAAAAATATTCCCTAATGGTAGGTAATATAGTAAAAAAAGCAGAGGGCCGCCTTTTTTTCTATCTTAGACTAAAATGAAAAGAAAAAGTTTAGTTGTGTCAGACGGCAGCAGCAGGAATATCATTATCTTTCGCGATGGCAAAAATAACCCGAAAGTAGATGTGCTTTTCCATCAAAATATGATGTGGCTAAAACAAAGCCAAATTGCAGAATTGTTTGATGTTCAAAGACCCGCAGCAACAAAACACCTAACAAATATATTTGAAGATGGCGAATTACAAGAAAATTCAGTTAGTTCCATTTTGGAAACAACTGCCACTGACGGCAAAAGTTATAACACAAAATTTTACAATTTAATGAGCGTGAAATTTTAGAAGACAGCGGTCAAGTGGCTCACGAAGTCGCTAAATCTTTTGCCGAAAGCGAGTTTGATAAATTCAAAGTTTTGGAAGACAAAAAACTCATAAGCGATTTTGACAAGTTTCTTTTGTTGGAAAATGAAATGAAAAGGTAAGGTGGCTGCCGCTCACGGGCAGCACGAGGTGGGTGAGCATTCCCGGGCGGGAATGGTAGTGCCTTTATTTTTCTATATTATCCCTTATGGAACCCGTCAAAAAAAAGGTTTATATAGAAACCACCATACCGAGCTACGCAACGGCAAGGCCGAGTATGGATATAATATCCGCTAACAGACAGGGGCTAACGAAATTATTTTGGGAATACGAAAGAGAGAAATACAAACTTTATATAAGTCAATTTGTTTTGGGAGAATGCAGGCAGGGAGACCTAGAAGCAGCAAAGCGTAGATTGGAATTTATAAAAGAGGGAAAAATCAAATGCAGTATAATCCTAAAGAAGACGTTATGGCAGAAGTTCATCGCATTAGAGCGGAGCTTATGGAAAAATATGGCGGCGTAGCAGGCTGGCATAAACATAACATTGAGGAACGTCCGTTTTTAGAAAAGGAAGGCTGGCGTTTTGCAACAGAAGAAGAGCTTAGAAGATAGGGCGTATCCGGCTTTTGTTTGCGGTTTTTGCGGTGGGCTGCCGCTCACGGGCAGCGCAAGGTGGGTGAGCATTCCCGGGCGGGAACGGTAGTGCCATTAGTCATTCTCAGCGGCAAAAAAACTAGCAATCTCCGCCTGCCAAGCTTTCATATCATCATCATCTCTAACAGGAATGAAAACCAAATCGCAAGTTCTATTTTCAGTCTCGTTTGAAAATTTCTCAAATTTTCCTTTTATGCTCTTGTCATCGATGCTCTCGCCATCGCCCGGATAAACTAAAGCTACTTTTTGAGCTTTAAAATATACGCTATAAACAAATGCCTGTTTTAAGTCATCGTTTAAGCTTTCTGCGTTGCTATCTAAAATTTTCCATTTTGTATCTAAAACTATACAGCTATCTTTGTCCTTGTTTATCACTATATCAGGTATAATTTCTCTTTTTTTAGATTCGCAACTCCAAAAAGGCCTCTTTACTTGCTCGCTAACTTCGCAGCTTTTCAAATTTCTTTTCAGGCTTATATATACAAATTTTTCCCACAACTTGTTCATATCGAACATTAATGCTAAAACAGAATTTGAACCGCCTTGAATATCGGGATGGTAGTTAAGCAAAATCATTTTCGCTATGTTTATGGAATTTCTGTATGCTTCGGTTTTTCTAGAATAGGTTATTTTGTTAAATGTATTTTCTGTGGTTTTTATGTCTGGCATTTCCGGGAAATCTAAGAGCAATGTGCAAATTCTGCTTTGCAATGCGGAACTTGTATTTATGTTTTGCAAAAGTTTTAATGTTTTGTATAAAATTTTATGCAAGATATGTTCTTTGTCGTAAGTTGTGTAATTCACAAAAAACTTTTCTTTGTGAATTAAATTTTTCTGGATATTCTTTGAAAATAAAATTCTGCCTTTTAAAGCGTTTAAATTGCCTTCCGTTTTTCTATACCGCTTGCTTAATCCTGTGTGCAGTAAGTATTCAACTTCTTTGACAAACATTTCAAAATAAAGTTCTAAAATAGAATTAGGCTTTATTTTCAGCGGGCTTTGAGTTGGTGCTTTTATTTCAAAATTGTGAACGGTGCGAAGCATTCCTATTAAAATCTCTCGCCAGCGGTTTTCGTCGCTATTTTTGTCGGCTTTAGGTAATATTTCAATTATGGTTTTCCCAACTTGAATTACGCCTACATAACTATTAAATTTCACGCCTTTGTGGACAAGCGAATAATATGGAAAAGATTCTTTATCGCCTCCGAATTTCTCCAAAGATTTACGAATTTCTGTAAATTTTTCATCATCTAATTTTAAATATTGATGTTCGAATACGGTTATTTTATTCATAAATAGAATTAAAGTTATCGGAATATTTTAATCTATAAACGAGTTTATCTTCTAATTCCGAAGATTCGTATTCAAAATCCGCAAATTTAACATTCGATATTTTTTCTACAAATTCTTTTCCAAGCACCAAACCTATTTTTCCGTAATCTCCAAAGAAGTATTCTTGCAAAAGCGGAATTATTTTGTCTTTGAATACTCGTTTTAAATCATTCAAGCTTTCTATTGATAAAAAATAGCTATGTCCAATTTGATGATCTCTATTTAAAAGTTTTTCTATTCTGGCGTTTATTGTTTTCAAAAGAACTTCTAAATTTATGCCATCTATAATTTTACCTTCCAGCAAATTATATTCGGGCATCTTTTCTATAAAACTAAATCTGCGCCTTAACGCTGTATCTAAAGCTTCTACGCTTCTGTCTGCAGTGTTCATTGTGCCGATAATGTATAAGTTTTTCGGTACACCAAATTCAGTTTTGCTATATGGCAATGTGACTTTTAATTCTTCTTTATTTCCAAGTCGTTTATCTTTTTCTATTAGCGTTATTAATTCGCCAAAAATTTGAGAAACATTACCTCTGTTTATTTCGTCTATAATAAGGACGTAATTTTTATTTTTATTTTCTTCTTTTCTGGCCTCTTCGCAGATTTTTTTAAATATGCCAGGCTTTATTTCATAAAAAACCTGCCCTTCTTCAGTTTTATTTTCTTGAGTTGCTAGCTCTTTATCACTGGCTATTTTTGGCTTTATTCCCTCTACAAAATCTTCATAACTCATGCTCTGATGAAATGTTGTGAAATCGATTTGCCCGGCTTTTGACAGTTTTTCAAATTCTTTTTTCAATTTTTCACGCTGTTCTTTTTTGTCTAAATATTCACTTTCAATATTTTTAATAAAATCAGTTCCATTAATAATCTCAAGAGCCTTGTTTATTGTGTGATAAGTTTTGCCTGTTCCTGGAGGCCCGTAGAGGATTTGGTTAAGAGGGGAAATTTGCTTTTCTAATGTTTCCACTTCAGGCGTAACCGACCCGCCATCTTTCGTAATGGTTATAGTATTCACAGAATTTTTCTTTAGAGAGATTTGCTTAAGAAACTTTTTATATCCATTTAATGCAGCAGTAAGATGCCATCTTTTATTAGTTTTGTCTTTTTTAATATTTTCACGATTATTTGCAAATATTTTTTCAAAATCTTCAATTTCAGTACAATTAAAGAAATCTACTTTAAAACGCTTATTAAAACTGTCAATGACTTTAGTATATCTCTTGTAAGTTTCTTCTACACCCTCAGATATAAGAAATTCTTCATAAGGCTCTTTTCTCTCTTCTCGAGACATCTTTTCGTATTCTTCTTTTGTAGGAAGTAACTCCATAACTATTTCTCCATTTACACAAATTTCGAGAAATATAGAAAATTCTACCTTACACTGCGAGGTCCCAATGAACCACAACCAAATCACAACCCAAATAATCTCTGCTTTAATCGGAGATAGCGGATCAACTACTAGCCAAGGCTCATTTAGCAAAAGCCAAATTGCAGAATTGTTTGATGTTCAAAGACCCTTTTGTTGGAAAAGGAAATGAAAAGGTAAGTGGGTTTCATGGGCGTATCAGGCTCTTGTTTGCGCAACCAAATGGAGCTGCCGCTAATCCTCCTCCAACTCCTCCGGCAACTTAATCCTGCTCGCAAAATCTTCCGCCGTTGGTAAAATATTCGCATATTCTTCCGGCAATTTATCAAGCAACTTAAATTCATTCACGCTGATAGGCTTGTTTATATCACGCAAGGCATACTCGGCTATCACTTTCTTCTTGTTTTTGCAAAGCAAAATTCCGATTGTCGGATTGTCTGTAGGTCGTTTTAATAAGTCATCCACTGCGGAAACATAAAAATTTAATTTGCCGGCAAATTCCGGTTTAAACTCTTCCATTTTCAATTCAATTACTACAAAACAGTTTAATTTAAAATTATAAAACAGCATATCAATGTAAAAATCTTCGTTACCTATTTCCAAATGATACTGACGACCTACAAACGAAAACCCACTGCCAAGCTCCAGCAAAAAATTAGCGATATGCTTTACAAGTTCAGTTTCAACATCCCGTTCAACCATATCTCGTCTTCAAGTCGCTCCATAAGGACGATATTATGCCGCCACGGCAAATTTGGCAACGGCGTTGCCAAAATATCCAAATCCTTGTAAATACTGGCAAATTTTGACATATTACGCATATTTCTTCCCGAAAATCCACGAATATTCGGAAACGAGCCACGAATATCCCTCGCGAGGTTCTCTATAAAGCCATCACCCCAGGTTTTCCGCTCATTGACAATTTTGCCTACATTCCAATAAAGAGTAACCAATTCACGATTTACCCCAGCAATTGCACGCTGTTGCGCAAGCACTATCTGTTGCTTTATGCCTTCCACAACTTGCAAATATTCTTTCGCGTTCATTAGCATTGTGAACCATAATATAGCAAATGAAAACTAAACCCTCAAAAGAATTAAGTGACGTACAGGGGCGTATCTGGCTCTTGTTTGCGGTTTTTGCGGTGGGCTGCCGCTCACGGGCAGCACGAGATGGGTGAGCATTCCCGGGCGGGAACGGAGTGCCTTTAGCTTTTTTCGCTCTGAGGTGGCTTTAAAATTTTGTAGTTTAGTTTTTTTATGAAGAGCGATATTATTTCCAGTAACGGTGAAATTCTGATATATCAAACTGAAGATGGGCAATCGAGAGTTGAGGTTATTTTTAGCGAAGAAACCGTGTGGCTTACGCAAAACCAAATAGCACAGCTATTTCAAAAAAGCAAATCCACTATAAATGAGCATCTTCGGAATATTTTTGCAGAAGGCGAGCTTAATGAGAGCGATGTTATGACTAAATTCGGAATTTCCGAATTTAGTCGGCAGCGACCCACGCAGCATTACAATCTCGATGCTATACTTGCTGTAGGCTACCGTGTTAAATCACATCGCGGCATACAATTCCGCAAATGGGCATCAGGCATACTAAAAGAATATATGCGCAAGGGCTTTGCCATGAATGATGACTTGCTGAAAAATGCCGGCGGCGGTTTATACTTTAAAGAATTGCTCAATCGCATCCGTGATATCCGTTCAAGCGAAAAAGTATTTTACAGACAAGTTTTAGATCTTTTCGCAACAAGTATTGACTATAACGCAAAATCTGAAATTGCGATTGAATTTTTTAAGGTTATGCAAAACAGGCTGCATTTTGCAACGCACGGGCATACGGCAGCAGAACTCATTGCAAGCAGGGCAAATTCGGAATTGCCGTTTATGGGTTTACAGGCATTTAGCGGTAATCGTCCGCAAAAAACGGAAGTTGTAATCGCAAAAAATTATTTGACGGAAGAAGAGGTTAAAAACTTAAATTTAATGGTTTCCGCTTATTTGGATATAGCTGAAATGAAAGCCAATGAGCAAACGCCAATGTATATGAAGGACTGGGTTAAAGAACTTGAGGATTTTATTGTTTACAGGAAAAAACCGGTTCTTTCCGATGCAGGTAAGGTATCCCACGAAGAAGCCGTAGATTTTGCCGTATCCGAATATAGCAAGTATAAGGCAAAAATGAATGACGAATTAACACAAGTTGAGCAAGATTTTCTTGATACGGTACATAGAACATACAGATTATTGGAGCATAAGGGGTAGTTAAAATTTTGGAAAATGAAATGAAAAAATGAGTGAGTTTACAGGGGCGTATCTGGCTCCTGTTTGCGCAACCAAATGTGGCTGCCGCTCACGGGCAGCGCGAGGTGGGTGAGCATTCCCGGGCGGGAACGGTGTGCCTTCTATTTTTTTATATTAATTAAATGTTTTTATTAGAAAGCAAAAATGGAGAACAAAAAATGCAAGGTGTATATTTTATAGCTGGTATATATGGAACAGGAAAGACTACTCTCGGCAAAGAATTGTCTCCACAACTCGGCATTCCATATTATGAAGCAAGCGAACTAATCAAAAAGCATAGCGGAGAAAAATACGGAGCAACAAAACATGTCAAAGATATAAAACGCAACCAGAATATACTGGCTGAACAAGTTTCTGAAATATTAAAAATAGAAAAAACGATTATTTTAGCTGGACATTTCGTAATTTTTGACAAAAATAGAAATTTTGAAGCAATACCAAGCGATATATTCGAACAATTGGATATTATAATGGTTATTCTACTTGAAGCCAATACCGAAAAAATAATAATGCACTTGCGTAATCGCGACAGCAAAAATTACACGCAAGATGAATTAAGCACACTCGCAAAGGAAGAAAAGCGATTATGCCTTGAGTTTACAAAAAATACAAATGTACCGCTATTGATACATAAAATGAACTATAAAAACGACTCTGAATTACTCAAATTACAAATAAACGAAACTCTGCGGAGCGTACCGTAACCCATAATCGCCTAATAATTTTTGTTTTTTGTATTTTTTCACATTACCCAATTTGTAGGCAACGGCTTTATTTTTACCATTATAATACTTGTCATAAAAAGAACGACTGATGCCAGAAAATTTTTCTGTTTTTTTCCAAACATAGTTTAAATTTCCTTCTATAACTTCCTCTACACAAACTTCTGCAACAACCTTCATAACAGGGTATGTTGCATATATCACAATTTTATCTACATCAGTTTTACAACGATTTTTTCTGAACTCAAACAACTTTGTGCCATTTAAAATATTATCCACATGCTCAGGATTAATTGATAATAATATTTTGCACATCTGTGCCTCCCATTTTAAGTATCTGAACATAATCTGCTTTCAACGAATCAAAAAAAGTGTCATTGACATTAACTTCTGCAAATTTTCTCCAAACAAACTTATCTGACATAAAACTCCTTTTGCCTTAAATGTAGAAAAAATCACTGGTGGCCCATTAACTTTTTAAAATCTGTTTCTTTTTCTCTCTAAACTAAGATGGCAGGCTTTCGCCTGCCAAATGGCTATATTCTTAATTGCAAAAAAAGGAATCTAACCATGGA
>JAITFT010000069.1 GCA_031281155.1 Candidatus Fibrimonadaceae bacterium | reverse complement strand
GTCCATAGAATCGAACAGGGCTCCCATTTGGAAAAGCATTCCCATTTTCTTGCGAATTGTTTTTGTATCAAAAAATTTAGATGTGGAAATTGTAACGCCTTCAACGCTAACTTCGCCGCCATCGGGCTGCAGAAGGCCAATCATGTGTTTTAAAATAACGGATTTTCCGCCACCCGACTGACCTATTATAACCATCGTTTCGTTACGCCTAATGTCTAAATTAACATCTAGAAGAACATCTTGTTTGCCAAAGCTCTTTCGTAAATTACGGAGCTTTACCATAACATCATCTTCGTGAATTGTTACATTAGGCATTGGGCCCCGTGCTATTTCTTTTTAGTGTCTTTTTTAGGTGCTTCCTTTTTTTCATCTTTAGCGGCAGCGGGAGTAGCAGCTGTAGCTTCTGACTCGGCGGCAGCAGAGGCGCGGGCCTTGGATATTGTGAAAATAACCGTGCGTTTTTTGGAAACCAAAGATGCCTTGCCTAAATCTAAACTTTCGGCATAGTAGGTCATGTTGGCGGGTATTTCGGAAATATCGAGTTCAATGCTTGCAGGAATATCTGCTGGCTTTGCAGAGAGCTTTAGGTAGCGGCTCTCCTGCGAAAGCGAACCACCCTGATTTTTAACGCCAACCGGCACTCCGGACAAACGAACAGGAATGCGCACAGCGACTGGGGTTTCTGCTTCTATTTTCAAAAAATCTATGTGTATGATTTTTTGGGAAATATTGTTTTTTTGATATTGATAGACTATGGCAGGATTGCCGCCTTTGCCATCGATAACCAAGTCTAGCAAGGTGTATCTTTTGCCAGGGGCAAGAACTGCTTCCAAATCTTTTTCCGCAACGGTTATGGATACGGATTTGGAATCTTTGCCGTAGTAAACAGCGGGAATGCTGCCTGCTTTGCGAGTACGGTTGCAATCGCGCGAGGAACCTACTACACGGGATGCTGCATTAAGGGTTATTAGTTGCATAATTTCTCCAATTTTGCCTGTTTTATTGGGGTAGCTGGATTCGAACCAACGCATAGCGGAATCAAAACCCGCTGTCTTACCACTTGACGATACCCCAAATAGTAGGGGAAATATAGAAAAATTTTAAAGTTTTTTCAAGGGTTTAAGCGCATAGAAGCATTTTTTTTTGCTAAAAGCATAGAAATGCCTAAGAAGCTTCAGTTTTTTCATAATGTCACCGCCCTTAACACGGTTGAACTGTTTTTTCCGTCGAGCTTCAGGAATATTACACTGTGCTTGAGATTGTTAAATTTCAAGTTTGTTGCGCCGTTTTCAATACTGCCGCTTTTTATCTCCCTGCCTTGGAGGTCGAATAGTTTGTAGGATGTGTATCCGTGTTCTGCCGGCAGAGCGGCAGTGAAACCTTGCGGAATTGCTTTGAGTGTTACATTTGCGTGGGTTTTGGTTGCTCTTGCGGTATTATGCTTTACCGAGGTCAGCTGTTCTTCGCCAACGAGGATGAAGTAGTCAAAATTAACGCTGTTGGTTTGGAAACTCAGCACTATTGTGTTGGCGCCCTCATTAAGATTTACTTTAGAATTATGCGATACAAGAGTAAAGGTACCCCAGTTGTTTGTGTTGAAACTGGTCGATCCGGCAGGCTGATCGTTCACTGTTACCGAAATGGTCGTTTGCTCTCCGGTGGCAACGCTGAATGATAGATCGTACTCTCCGGTATATGATGCCATTACATTGTTAAAAGTAATGGTGCTTCCTGTGTTGACACCGCTGAGCGTGAAGTTGCCTTGGTTCACTTGCACGTTTCCGGTGCTTGATGTAAAGTCCACCCCTTTAATCATGACAGTCCACTTACTGCTTTTTGGCTTATATTTGTCGATAAGTGCTTGCGGACAGTTATCTAATTTTCTGACGGTCGCTTCTGGATTAGGCGCCGACATCATCCAGTCGGAATGGAACAGGCAGCCTTGCAAAAGCAAGGCATGGTTGGGTGCGCCAAATGCCGAGTTGCAACCAGCCCTGTGGCAGGCTTGAGCGGCCTCAAGGAGTCCGGGGGCGTTCCAGTTCCCGCCGAATTGCCGGATCATCTCATCTATGCAATCCGCTAAAAGGCCGCCGTGGGTTCTACCGATTAGGGCGGCGTTGATACCGGGCTGGTGGGTGAAACAGTTAAACATTCCTAATCCGCCGCCTGGTATCATAAAGTCAATTTGGTTGGCTGCAACGTCGGCGCCGGTGTTTCTGCCCATCAGAATAACTTTTTTACCGCTGCTGGCAAGCGCTGTGTGCATAGGCATGGGAACCCCGTGCGGATAACCGCCAGTAAACGTCACCTCAAAACACTCGCCGCACGCCGCTTCACTGGTGGCTCCAAAACCATAGGCGAGAAGCGGATTATCAGGATCAACAAATGGAATCTGATCCCAGCAGGTATGAGCTGGGCCGCCGTCTTTGTAACACCTTGCTTCGGCTATATCGCCTAAAAAGAGCTCAATATCGCTGGCATCGCAGGCCTTGCTAAGACCATGCTCCGAACCTCTGGGTATGTTCTGAAACCAGGAGCAGGTGGGCTTACAGCCATCCCAGTAACTGGAAAGCCATTTTATGTCTTGAGCGAATGCGCTTGTGGCTAAAATACCGGCGAGGAAAGCGGCAAACAGCGTGGTGCTAACTAGGGTTCTCTTCATATTTTCTCTCCTTTTCTATATAATATAGTAAACGCTGAGTAAATCATTGATATACTATGTATTTTTTGCATTCCTCATACAAAACGCTCCCCCCAAAAATATCCAAAGCGCTGCCTATGGTTAAATCTACCCTGCCTTTTGAAAGCGCATTACAAGTTTCGAGATCTTCTAAGCTATTTGCGCCACCTGCGTAAGTTGCAGGAATGGGAGAATATTTGCCTAAAAATTCAATCAGATCCAAATCCATCCCCTGCTGTTTCCCCTCAACCCCAGCTGCATGAACTAAAAACTCAAAACAGTACTCAGAAACCATCTCTAAATTTTCCAAGTTAATTTGAAAATCAGTAAGAGTCTGCCACTTATTTATAGCAACCAACCATTTATCCGTATCATAATAGCAACTCAAATCCACAACCAGCCGCTCTTTACCAACTTCACTCGAAATATCCTTTAACCTTTCCAGAGAAAAATTGCCGTTTGGAAAAATATAGCTTGTTACTATAACAGCCGCCGCTCCGGCTTTTATGTATTTTTGAGCATTTTCTTTGGTTATTCCACCGCCTATTTGCATGCCGCCAGGGTAAGCTTTTAAGGCTTTTAGAGCGACCTCTTCGTTGCCTGGCCCAAGCATTATTATATGTCCGCCTTTCAAGCCGTCTTTTTTGTAAAGCTCGGCATACCACTCAGCAGGTTTTTGCGAAACAAAATTCGTTTTCAACCCGCTTTCGTCTCCCGAAAGCGAAGAGCCTACGATTTGCTTAACTTTGCCATTGTGTAAATCTATGCATGGGCGAAATTTTGTCATTTTTGTAAGATAGAAACTTGTAGGAGCATGCACGCAGGCGGTCCCTGCAAGTTTCTATCTTACAAAAAAATGCTCCACTCCCTGAATTTATGCGGTTTTAGAAATTTACAGGAATATTCTCTTGAGTTTGTCAAGGGAATAACGATTGTCAGCGGGCAAAACGGTAGCGGAAAAAGTAATTTGCTGGAAGCTATTCATATTGCATGCCAAGGCTTTTCATTTAAAACAGGAGCTTTACAAGAAGCAATAAATTGGAATGCAGATAACTTTGTGCTCAGAGCAAAAACATTATTCAACGAGGAAAAAAACGAAGCTGCTGTTCAAGTGGATAAAGCGGGAGTAAGAGTTAAATTAAATGGAAAGGAATTTCGCAGCGCTAGCGCGCTTTTCGGCTCAGCGCCTCTTGTTTTTATTTCACCCGAAGATGTTTTGCTGGCAAAAGGAAGCCCCGAAAAAAGACGCAGTTTTATAGACGAGCTTTTGTGCTTCTGCAAAAAAAGCAATTTGGATTTGCTTCGCCGATACCGCAGAGTTTTGCAACAAAGAAACCGTTGGTTAAAAGATAATTTATCTGGCAATGCCATTGGCGGCGAATATATGTTTGAGGCCCTAACCGAACAGCTTGCCTCCCTTGCCGTTTTGGTTTGGAAAGAAAGGAAATGGCTTTGCGAAATTTTGAAACCTCATATAAATAATTTTTACCAAATTCTATCAAACAAAGCAGAGGAAATAGACTTTTCTTATACAAAAGCTTTAGATAAAGAAAATTTTTTGCAAATTCTCAAAGAAAAATTCAATGCAGAAAGAGCAGCAGGGACAACGCTTGCTGGTCCGCACAGAGACGATATAGAGCTTTTAATGCAAGGGTATTTAATGCGAGACTTTGCTTCGCAAGGTCAATGCCGCTCCATTGCTTTGGCAATGAAATTCGCCGCCGCCGAACTTATAGAAAGTTACTCAAGCGCAAAGCCCATCATCCTTTTAGACGATGTTTTCGCCGAACTCGATAATTCCCGCAGGGAAGCCGTAGCGCAAATTGTCCGCCAAAAAAGTTGCCAAACCTTCGCCGCCACCCCAAACATAAAAGATTTGCCTTTCGATGGAGATTTTTGTTTAAAACTTGGCTGAATTTTCTAAATTTAGGCACCATGAACATAATGATAAACGGAATGCCAGGCAAAATGGCGCAGATAGTCGCTGAGATTTGTGCGAGAAGAAAATTCAATGTTATTCCATTTTCGCTAACTGGTGAAGATATGGCGGAATTCAATGGTTTCACCCTGCTAAAGCCAACAGAAAGAGAAAATAAAATAGCAGATATTCTAAAAGAATACCCAAATTTAATAGCTGTTGATTACACGCACCCAAGCGCGGTGAATGGCAACGCTGAATTTTATGTTAAGCATAAAATTCCCTTTGTTATGGGAACAACAGGCGGCGATAGAGATGCTTTAATGGCTTTGGTAAAAAACGCAAATCACCCTTGTGTAATAGCTCCAAATATGGCAAAGCAAATAGTCGCTCTCCAAGCCATGCTGGAATGGACAGCAAAAAAATTCCCCGGCG
>JAITFT010000056.1 GCA_031281155.1 Candidatus Fibrimonadaceae bacterium | reverse complement strand
CGCCCTCCGCCTTGCCGCGAGCCTTGCCCTCTGCTAACCCTTCCGCCTTGCCCTCCGCCTTGCCCTCCGCCTTACCCTCATCCCTAGCGGTATTGATCGAACTCACATTGCTGCGCCATTTGTCAACATACCAATCGTATCTGAGCTTATCCTCGCGGCTCAGGCGGCTGTATTCAAGAAGCTCGTTCGCCGCGCTCAAACCAGGTGCGTCAAAACCTGATCTAACAACCGAATGCTTCAAATAATACATCCACTCGTCTAATTTATCCTTGACTATATCCCTAAAACGCTCAACTTTCAAAATATAATACTCAGGAAATATCTCCCTGACCTCAGAAAATAAAAACATCTCCTTCTGCCTAGGCGACAGCTCCAATTCGTCTCTGCCGTGCAAGCCTACAAAATTCGTGGAGCCATAATAGATATAATCTTCGCCAACGCCAAGCTCAAAATAAACTATGTGTATGGAATAAACCTTCCTCACCTCTGAATACAGCATTCCTTTGCTAATATGGTCAATAATGGCCTTGCTGCTGCCAAAAGCCATGCGATGGAAATAGTCTATTTCCTGGGAAAACTGCAGTTCTATTATAATCAAAGTTCCGTCATCTTCCTCTGCCAGGACATCCACCCTGTTAGACCTATCTTTTTCCGAGGCCTGGCCTCCTTCAGGGTCAGTCAAATTCTTGACTTTTATCTCCCTGCCAAGCAGGGTCGTTAAAAAGCCTTCCAAAATAACATAATTGGCCTTGTTTTTAAGCAAGTACTTTATTGCCCAGTCAAAGGATACCAATGTACGTTCTTCGGCCATAAGAGGTAAGATAGAAAAAACGCAAGGTTCTTCAATGGCTCTTGTTTTTCTAACTTTCCTTTATGAAAATTTTTTCGTTGAAGCCTCGCTGGGGCGGAATGCTCCCTGTTTCTGTGGGGGTATCATTTGAGGTTTGCGAAAATTTTGCAAACGTAGATTTCGCCGTTAAAGAGCCTCCCGATTATTTTTGCCAAAATAAGGAAAAAGATGGGGAGGCTGTTTGGGAGGATTCTTGTGTAGAAGTTTTCCTAAAAACCTTGGATAGAAGCGGTTGTTATGCGAATTTTGAATTCAACTCCAAAGGCGTGTGTTATGCGGCTCGCGGCAAAGACAGGCAAAACAGGGTTGAGCTTGCCGAAAGCGAATACGCTCAGATAATCAGGAAGGCAAGCGGTGTTTCCAAAGACGGCGATTTTTTACGCTGGACACTCGCTGTGCAAGTTCCGCGGGAATTGCTGCTCACAGAAGACGATCTGCGAACCTGCCTGCTCAGCGGCAATATATACAAATGCGCAGACCTTGCAGCAAAACCTCACTGGCTTTCTCTTTTCCCAATAGAAACCCCAGCCCCCGATTTTCACAGACCAGAATTTTTTAATAATATCCTATACTGACTTGCCGCTAGCTAAAGCATAAAGCGGAACATCTTTTAAAATGCCGTGCTTTGCAAAATCGGACAGAGAAGAACGAAGCATTATTTTAGGCGAAAATTTCTCATTATAAACCTTTAGACTCTTAGCTTTTAGGTTGGTGCTTGCCTTTACTTCCAAAGGAACAACGCCGTTTTCGCTTGTTTGCAAAAGAAAATCTATTTCTGCGCTTGCCCCTTCATTTGCCCAATAAGCCAATTTAGTGCCTGCTGTCTTTAGCTCCTGCAAAGCGAATTGCTCGGTTAAAGCTCCTTTAAACTCAGTAAACATGGAATCGCCTTCCAGCAAAGTTTTGGCATTCAAAAAAGACATGGCAGATAACAAACCTACATCTACTAAATAAATTTTAAAAGCGTTTTCGCTCTCATAAGACTTCAATGGAACGGCAGGTTTTGAAACCTTAAACACCCTATGCATTAAACCACCGCTTTCAAGCCATTCCATAGCCGTTTCAAAAGCTCTGCCGCTTGCTCCCTTTTGAACTTCCTTGTAAATAAATTTTTTATTCTCCTTCGCAAGCTGTGCTGGAATTGCGTTCCAAATTTGCTTTACTTTTTGTATTTGCGAAGGCGGTATATGCTTTGAGAAATCTTGCAAATAAGATTCTAGAATTTGCTCTTGAATTTTTCTAGCTTCCGCAAAATCCCTATCGTAAACAAAGTTTTGCACAACTTCCGGCATGCCGCCCACAAAAAAATACGTTTTCAGTTTATCTATAAATTTGTCTCTAAAAACAGAGATTAATGATTCATTTTTTTGAACCAACAATTCGCATAAACTATTTTCACCTAGAGCGAGCAGAAATTCATAAAATGACAGCGGATAAAGATGCAAAAACTCCACCTTACCAACAGGAAAAGATATCTTTGGATGCAAAAAAACACCCAGCAAACTACCGGCGGCGATTATGTGTATTTCGGGATTTTCTTCGCAGAAAAATTTTAGAGAGCTTAGGGCATTGGGGCATTCCTGTATCTCATCAAAAATTAGCAAAGTTTCGTTCGGGCGTATTTTTTGCCCAGCCTCAATCTCTAACCCAGCCAATAAACGAGCCGTATCCATGTCACCGGAAAATAATTCTTGCATTTTGGCATTTTTATAAAACATTATATAAGCGGTATTTTTATAATGAGTTTCGCCAAAATGCCTTATAAGCCAGGTCTTGCCTACCTGCCTCGCTCCTTTAAGAATTAAAGGCTTTCTACGTTTGCGATTTTTCCACGCCACAAGCTCTTTTATCAGCAATCTTTCCATAAAAACCTCTTTTACATTGGAAAAAATAGAAAATTTACATTTTTTTCGTTGGAAAAAAATGCTGATGGGTGCATATAAAGGCTCTCGTTGTTAATAATATCCTATTGGCATAAGATACAAAGGCTCTTCATTTGCTGGAAGCTGAAGCACTTGGCTAACCCTGCTGTCTATAAATGCGCCAATGGCGCAGGTACCTAACTGTAGTGCCTCTGCTTGCAAATAAATATTTTGGGCAGAATGCCCTAAACCCATATATACGTATCTTTCGCGGCCTCGCTCGCCATATCTCTCTGTTATTTTGCTAAATATAGCGCTATAAAATATCGATGCGGGAGCTTCTCTTACCATTTTTTGGCCCAATGTAGCTTCACAAAGCGCCTCTCTTATATCTTTATCTATAGTTCTTACGATTTTATGTTCTTCAGGAATGTATTTATATACACCGGGCTCTATTTTTTCCACATTTCCGACTATTGCATAAATTTCGAGCGGATACAATGCGCCTGCCGAGGGAGCCGTGCGAAATCCGTTTGGCGATGTAACTCCATAAGCGGCCCATAAAATTTGTGATAGCTGGTCTATCGATATTGCTTTGTTCTGAAAATTTCTGTGTGAACGTCTATCTGCCAATGCTTTTTCTACGCTTATATTGCCATTGGTTTTAGGAGCCGGTAAAATGTAAGTCAATTGTTGCCCTCCTTTTTTTTCCGAGGCATTGCTCGCTTTGTTTTTAGACGCTTTGCTGTCGCAAGCAGAGAATATGATAAAGAAAATTAAAAGTAGCCTCATGGGGGTAAGATAGAAATTTTTTTTCTACATTATCCATTAACAGTAAAGTTTGCGGAATACAAACCAATAAAATCCATGATTTAAGTGTTTTTGCATGGTTCAATTCCGCAAAAAACAACGCTTGAGGGCGAAAATGAAAAAAATTATAGAGAGACCGCAGTATCTTAAAACTCTGCTTTCGTGGCAAAACAAAGCAGATACCATAAAAATAATCACCGGAATTCGCAGGTGCGGAAAGTCTTCCATGTTCAAGATATTCCAAAAATATATGCTAAATAATGGAATTCTGCCTTCGCAAATCCAAACGATAAATTTTGAAGACGCTGACTTTTCAGATTTGCTGGATTGGAAAAAACTGCACGATTATTTAAAATCTCGCTTGATAGATGACAAAATGAATTACATTTTTTTGGACGAAATTCAGAATGTGCCCGATTTCGAAAGAGCCGTGAACAGCTTGCGCTTGCAAGATAACATCGACCTTTACCTAACGGGTTCCAATTCAAGAATATTGTCCGGCGAACTGGCAACCCTGCTTTCCGGGCGTTATGTGACCATACAAATGTTCACGCTCTCATTCAGGGAATATATTTCGGCATATCCGTTTGCAATGGCAAAAGACGATATCTTCCAAGATTACCTGCGCAACAGTGGTTTTCCTTATGCCATTCAAATGACGGCTGCTCAAAATCCGCTCTTGCTCATCGATGCCAAATGGGACACGGAACAGATACGCCTTTTTTTAAAAGGCTTGTTTGATACCATAGTTTTGAAAGACATTGTGGAACGCAAAAATGTAAAAGATGTATCACGCTTAACGCGCATTATAAAATTTATGTTCGATAACATTGGCAGCGAAACATCTGTCCGCAACATTAAAAATATGCTTGAGACCGAAGGGTTGAAAATAGATGCGGCAACTATAGAAAATTATTTAGATGGTTTATTAGACGCTTTTGTTATGCACAGAGCAAGCCGCTACGATATAAAAGGCAAGCAACATTTGAAAACGAATGCAAAGTATTATTTGGCGGATATAGGGCTTCGTTACTTCTTGCTTGGTCGTGAAGGCGATGTTGGTCATATCCTTGAAAATGTGGTGTATTTAGAATTGCTACGGCGCGGCTATGAAGTTAGCATAGGGAAAATCAATGATTTTGAGGTTGATTTTGTTGCAGCTAAAAACGGCTCGGTTGAGTACTATCAAGTATCGCAAGAATTGAGCAGCAAGGCAACGCGCGACAGAGAACTGAAAGCTTTGGATGCTATAAAAAATCATAACCCGAAATATCTGCTTACGATGGATAAGTTTTTTGCGGAAGAATACAGGGGAATTAGGGTTTTAAACGCTTTGGATTGGCTGTGCGACTAGCCCAGCAATATTCCTTCCTCACCCTCATAAACCATCTTTTCAAGCGCCCTCTCGCCTTCATCGCCCCTATTTAATGAATAATCATTCACAAACATTTTTATATGCTGTAAAATAACTGAGTCATCATTTATTTGAGCGAGGTTTCTTATAAAATCATTTACTGGCTCTTTCCTCTCCCAAGCGAGCCGCAGGCTTTTTTGAACGCATAAATCCATTTCTTTCGCAAATTCCTCGCCAAGGCTGCGTTTAACAACCGTGCAGCCAAGCGGTATGGGGGCATGCAGCTCTTTTTCCCAGAATTCACCTAAATCTGCTATCAAATGCAAACCATCGCGCTGCCATGTAAAGCGATGTTCGTGAATGGTTACGCCTTGCTTTATTTTTTTTTCGCAAAGATTGCGGTAGAGTTCGCTGAAGCGCATATATTTTGGGGAGTGGGGAGTAGGGAGTAGGGAGTGGTTATTTCTTTTTTTGAGCCAAAAATTGAATAGAGTTGTGGCGGTGGTGTTTTTGCCTGGCAGATACACAGAGAATTCTTCGTTGAAATTTTCGCTTACAGAAGAAAGCAAAAGCGGACCGCAGCCGTAGCCCATTGCTCCACCGCTATCCAAAATCCTGTACTTATCCTTAACTAGCGGATATACGGCACAACTGATTTTCGCCATATCCAAAATTCCTGCTAAAACTTTTTCATTCAAGGTTTGGACATCGGTATATTCAACTGAAATAGAGCAGGGAAGCTGTACCCTGCCTTCAATCAGGTTTTGATAAATAAAGGTGTCGTTTGGACAGGTGGAAATTCCTAGGGAGATAGGCCGCCCAGCAAAGCGTGTAAATAGCAAGCTACCTCCAATCCTCCGATGCAAAGCGGTTCGGAAGTTCTGTTTCAAAGGAACTATCATAAAAATAATCGTTTTGCCTGGTTGAACCTATAACGGCGTGCCAAAGAGCACCTTCCGGGTCTATTTTCTTTCGCTCGCTAATTACATAGCCAACCGGAACAAGCACGAAAGTTCCTCTAAAGCTACCGACTACCGCATTGGTTTTGCCTTCCATTGCTGCGTGAACGGCGTTTTCTGCAAGCTGGAAACAATAGATTGCATCGGAGCTGTTGGCAGGAATGCTTCTTATTATATAACTTGGGTCTATGTATTTTATGCTGATTTCGTTGCCGCTATACTTAAAATGCTCCGAAATTCTATTTGCCAAAAATTGCCCAATATCGTGCTTCATCACGTTTCCGCTAGCATCTTTAGAGGCTTCCTTTTCGAATAAATCCTGGCCCGCTCCTTCTGCAACAACAATAACAGCGTGATCTTTGCGATGCTTAAAATAGCGACGTTCCAAAGCAGTGAACAAGCCATTTGGGCCTTCTAGCCTAAGAGGAACTTCTGGAATAAGGCAAAAGTTGGTTACAGAAGAGGCAAGACTTGCGTGCGCAGCTATAAAGCCTGAATCTCTACCCATAACCTTCACCAAACCGAGACCATTCGGAGCGCCGTTTGCTTCTACGTGCGCACCCTTTATTGCTTCGGCCGCAGATTGAACGCAGGTTTCAAAGCCAAAGGTGCGGTCTATCAAATTCAAATCGTTGTCTATGGTTTTTGGAATGCAAATCACAGACATAGGGGCTTTTCTTCTGTTCACTTCGTCCACTATATCTCGGCCGCCGCGCAAAGTGCCATCGCCGCCTATGCAAAAAAGAATGTTCACGTTTAATTGCATTAGCAAAGTGTCAACCATTATTTTTGGATCTTGGTTTCCTCTTGAGCTGCCTAAAATAGTACCGCCGCTCTCGTGAATATTATCGACTTTGTCTAATGTTAGCCTTGTTGCAGTAAGGCCAAAGCGAGGATCTAAGCCGCGGTAGCCATATTTAATGCCGAATATCACTCTAACGCCGTAGTCATAAGTTAAAACTTCAACCAAACCCTTGATAACATTGTTCAAACCAGGGCACAAGCCACCGCAAGTGATTATTGCTACGCGTGCTTGGGCAGGGTCGTGAAATATTTTTTTGCGAGGCCCTGCTATTTCCAAATAAGGAATGTTTTCGTTTCTCTGCTTTAGAGATTCTATTTGCGAAAACTCCGAAGCCAGGCTTATGCGACTGCTTGTGTCAACGAAAGATTGACCTTTAACAGGTGAGTCTAGCTTTGCTTCGCCAAGCGTAGCTGCTATTAAATTGTGTTTTCCCGGTTCAGCGAGAATATCATTGAGGTTCATACAAACTCCTTGTAGATTGCTGTTATTGCTTTTTCAAAATCACCGTCGTTAACACCGATTATAATGTTTATTTCCGATGAGCCTTGATCTATTATGCGAACATTAACTTTTTCTTTTGCAAGCGCATTGAACAGTCTTGCGGCGGTTCCTATTTGGTTTACCATGCCGTGACCAACGGTTGTTATTAAAGCTAAATTGTCGAAAATTTTAATTTTGTTAGGCTGCATTTTTTGCTCAATTTCTGCTATGATTTTTGGTTCCAGCTTGTGAAGCGATTTGGAATCTACCACTACGTTCATTGAGTCTATGCCGCAAGGGGAAACTTCATAGGAAACGCCAAGGTCTTCTAAAATGGCGAGGACCCTGCGGCCGAAGCCTTTTTCTTTGTTCATCATGCTTTTTTCAATATAGAGCATGGAAAATTCTTTGCGCCCTGCTATGCCTGTTATTGTTCTTTCTGTGCGTTCTGGCGTTGGGCCAATTATGGTGCCTTTGTCTTCTGGGCTGTTGGTGTTTTTTATGTTTATGGGAATGTTTTTTGCCCGGCATGGAGTTATGGCTTCATCGTGCAGAACGTTTGCGCCGCTATAAGCCAGTTCTCTTATTTCTCGGTAGCTTACATAGCTTATGGAGAGAGCTCCCTTGACAATGCGCGGGTCTGCCATTAACAGGCCGGAGACATCGGTCCAGTTTTCGTACATAATGCAGTCGCAGGCATTAGCTAGAATGCTGCCGCTTATGTCTGAGCCGCCACGGGAGAATGTCTTTAGGTTGCCTTGCATATCGCTGCCGTAAAAACCGGGAACAACATAGAGGGCATTCAAATCGGAGAGAGCTGCGTTTAGGTCTTCAAAGCTTTGTTGCGCTACACGGTATTGGTCGTCGAATTTGATAATGGGGTAAGCATCTATGAATTTTGCGCCCAAAAATTCTGCCATGATTTTTGCGCAGAGGTACTCACCGCGGCTTGCCACGAAATCAACGGAGACTTCGCTTGTTCGCATGGACTCTTCCAATTTGTCCAGTTCTTCGCTTATGGTTGATTTTATGGATAATTCTTGCGTTATTTCTACAAAGCGTTCTTTTATTAATTTCCAAGGCTCTGAGAAATTTGACTTCTGTTTTGCCAGGTCGTGAGCGGAATAAAGCAAATCTGTCAGCTTGGTTTCTTGTGGGTTGCGTTTGCCAGGTGCAGACACTACCACTATTTTACGCTCAGGGTTGCTTTCTAAAATGCTTTTGATTTTGCGGAATTGGGCAGCATCTGCAACGGAGCTGCCGCCAAACTTACATACTATACGGTTAGACATGGGGACAATGTAGAAAATTTACTATATTTCAAACAGAAATTATGCCTATAATCTACACCCTTACCGATGAATCGCCTCGCCTTGCGACCGAAAGCCTTTTGCCCATAGTGAAATTTTTCGCAAATGCGGCCGGCATTGAAATTGAAACAAGGGATATTTCCCTCGCAGCACGTATTTTGGCGGCATTCAACCTTGCCCCAGATGACCTTGCTTACTTAGGCAAACTCGCAAAAGAGCCAAATGCGAATATAATAAAATTGCCGAATATTTCTGCAAGCGTTCCGCAAATGAAAGCTGCGATTGCCGAGCTTCAAAGCAAAGGTTATAAAATCCCGGAATACCACGAAAATACAGAAGCTTACGATAAAGTAAAAGGCTCCGCAGTAAACCCAGTGCTTAGGCAAGGCAATTCAGATCGCCGTGCTCCGCTTTCTGTTAAGCAATACGCAAAAAAACATCCGCATTCAATGGGTGAATGGAAAAGCGATTTCAAAACCTGCGTTGCCTCCATGAGCAACGGCGATTTTTACGAAAGCGAAAAATCCATAACCATAAACGAAGCATCTTCTTTTGAAATTGAGTTTATAAACAAAGCAGGCGAAAAGACTTTATTGCGAAAACAATCGCCGCTTTTGGCAGGCGAAATTTTAGATGCCGCCGTGCTTAGAATAAAAGAACTTGAAAGTTTTTTTGAGCATAAACGTGAAGAAGCAAAAAAAAGCGATATGACAATTTCCGTTCACTTGAAAGCCACTATGATGAAAGTAAGCGATCCTGTGATTTTCGAAGTCGCAAAAAAAGCACTGAAAAACGCTCCGAAGCTCGCAATGGATTTCAACAGCCCAAGCGATGTAATTATAGATGCTTCAATGCCAGCGCTTATTCGCCGTGCACCGCAAAACGAACTCGCTCTTATTCCAGACCGCTCTTATGCGGGGGTTTATGCGGCGGCAATAGATTTTTGCAAAAAAAACGGTGCTTGCAACCCTGCCACCATGGGTAGCATTCCAAACGTAGGCTTAATGGCTCAATCTGCAGAAGAATACGGCAGCCACGACAAAACATTTATAGCAAAAGAAAGCGGCGTTATGCGTGCTATCGATAAAAACGGCAATGTGCTTTTGGAGCAGAAGGTTGAAGAGGGCGATATTTTTAGAATGTGCCAAACAAAGGACATTCCCGTTCGCAACTGGGTTCATTTAGCGGTAGAGCGAGCAAAGGCAACGCAAACCCCCGTTGTTTTTTGGCTGGATACAAACCGTGCGCACGATATTGAAATAGAGAAAAAAGTCAAAGACGAACTTTCAAAAATAAATTTGAGCGGTTTGGATATTAGCATAAAAAATCCGGTTGAAGCAACCACCTATTCCATGCAAAGAGCTAAAGACGGCTTAGACACAATATCTGCAACAGGCAATGTTTTGAGGGACTATCTAACCGATTTATTTCCCATTTTAGAGCTTGGCACCTCTGCGAAAATGCTATCCATAGTTCCGCTCTTGGCAGGCGGTTGTATTTTTGAAACGGGAGCCGGCGGTTCCGCACCCAAGCAGGTAGAGCAGCTTTTACAGGAAAATTATCTACGCTGGGATTCTTTGGGCGAATTTTTTGCCCTCGCAGAATCATTTGCTTTTTACGCAGAAAAAACAGGGCAAAAAAAAGCAGAAGTCTTGGCAAAAACCCTAGACCTCGCAAACGGAAGCATTTTGGAATTTAACCGCGTTCCCGCTCGCAAACTAGGCGAACTCGACAACAGAGGCTCGCATTTTTACCTGGCTCTCTATTGGGCAACCGAGCTTGCGAAACAAAACGACTGTGCAGAGTTGAAAAATAAATTTGAACCCATTGCAAAATTCTTGGGCGAAAACGAGCAAAAAATAGTTGCTGAGCTTGCAAGCGTGCAAGGAAAGCCTGTTGACATTGGCGGTTATTACCTGCCAAATGCCGAAAAGCTGGCAGGGGTGATGATTTGCTTTGGGCTAAAAACAACATAAAAAATACAGAATTATGACAAAACCATGACAAAAGTGACAAAAAATGACAAAAAGTTGTTTTTTTCTCGCTTTTTCCAAAAAAATTTTCTATATTATATATTGTAATGGCACATTTTTTAAAATATGGGGCTACTTTGGGATTGAATAGCATAGCTGTCGTCCCGTGCGGGTGTAATTTTACAGGTGCACCCCCCCCCCCTCATTTATAGGTGCCTTCCACTCCGCCCTCGGCCTCAACCCTAAACCCAGGAGTTCACCATGAACAGACTCAAAATTGTTCTGCCTCTTTTCCTTTTGTTTTCTATAGCCAAAGCACAAGGCGATCCGCCTATTGTTACGGTAATAGACGACTTTTCAAAAGGTCATCAATTCGCCCACACCCGTGATGCTTGGCACGTATTCACATATGGCACCGGCACAATAGGCAATGCCCTGAACCAATGGGGTTTCCCGCTGGCGGTTGATGTAGCGGCAGGCCATGCCGGGCTTTCCAATATAAATGTCCCATTAAATGGAGCCGAGGGCGGCGCTGCTCTTATGCTCGGAACCGATAATAACGGCAAGCACTATAACTTAAACGAATGCATAGGCGGCTTTAGCTACCAATATAAAGGCATTGCCCACCGTTTTAACGTTTTTAACGGAAAAAACCTCCAATATATTAAGGTGCTTGAGGCATCTAACGATTGGGTGCTTGTAACAATTGAACCAAGCGATCTTGAGCTCGCACCTTGGATAGATGCAGACGAAGAAGTAGATTTTGCCCTAATAAACGTAATGCAGTGGGACGCACTGGAACCGGGCGATCTTTTCCAAATAAACAATCTCTCCTGCCTTGGCGACATGGCTATGACACCCGAAAACAGCCTTAAATGGGCAGATGTTTCCACGCTCTTTAGGCAGGAAAACTACACTGGCGAACCTATTGAGGCAAGAGTTGTGGCTCGGCTTTTAGATTTAACAAGCGGCATTGAGAGAACTTTAAGGGCGGAGCGCGACTATGAGGTTGAATATAATAACAACACAAATATTGGCATTGCAACTGCAATTGTAAAAGGCATTGGCGATTACGAAGGCGAAGTAGAAGTAAAATTTGAAATAGCGGAATTGCCCGAAGGCGGTTTGCTTTGGAGTGCAAGCTTAGGCGAATTGCAGTTAAATACAAGCGAATATGACTTTGTGAAAAACGGTTATTGGTATGGCGCTAATTATAGAGATGGGCGCATTAGCACAGAACACGGCATATTATCAAACATACTAAATGAATGGAATAATGAAACGCAACAAATGGACAGCGATAACACAGCCTTAACAGAAGGTGTTGGCATTCAAGTGCTTTTCACGGCAAAAAATGGCTTGTGGAATAACCCTTCAATACCGCTTATTGGCGTTAATTGGGGCGATGGCGCCACTGATGAAGTAAATATAAGAGAATTTGGCGGCTTCTGCCTTGCGTATAATTTAGAAGGCGACTCATTAACCCTTGAACTTGGCATGGGTGAAGAAAAATTCCCTTGGAGCGATTACGGCCGCTATATCTTTAAATTAGAGCCTGGCGATCGTTCCGTAAACATTTCTTGGAGCGAATTTGTAAAAGAATACGGCTTAACCAGAATACAAGATGCCGTTGAAAACTCCACCGGCATTATAATAGGGCTCAAAAACTTCTCCCCTGAAACCCAGCAAAGCTTGTTCACCTTGCGTGAATTCGGTGCTTATGGTTCTTGCTCCAATGATGAGGTTGAGACTGCGGAATATGCAAATTTGAGAATATTGCCAACAGGCGGTTTATTGTGGAAATTTGTTGATGGAGTCACCAACATAGATTGGGAAGATGTAAGAGCGCAAACTCCATCAGTGCTAGCCAATAAAGGCACATCTCAAGAATGGGATCAAGGCGGTTTTTGGTTTAGTTTTGGCTGGGGAAGCGCAAGTGTTTACCAAAAGAACGGAATTAGAAATAATCCTGTTAAAGGAGTTGAGCAAATACCTGAAAGCGACCGAGGCATTCAATTACAAAATGTGGGTATCTTTGTTGAAGGCGGCGTTATAGACAATAACCAAGGCTTGCAGGTTCGCTTAGTTACAGAGCAGGCCATTGAAGCAGATGATTTCAACGGAGCAACCATAGGGTTTAATTGGAAAAACAACGATGGCACTGCCGAAGAAAACATAAGTGCTTTCGATGGTCTTTGCCTCGTTTACAACCTTACAGGCGACTCCTTGAATGTAGAGCTGGGCTGGGATCAAGGAAAATACGCTGCAGATGAATATGGTTTATACGTATTTTCTTTGCCTCCTGGCAATCATTCCGTAAATATTCCTTGGAGTGAGTTCAAGCATTCTTGGGGAGAAGGCGTGCTTGATGCAGCCATAGAAGGAGCAACTATGTTTAGAATTACCTTGCCAGGTTCTTGGGCAAAAGAAAAGCAAGCTCTCTTCACGCTCCGTGAACTTGGCTCGCTAGGTTCCTGCTCAACAGAAGAGCCCGCACCCGCAGACTACGGCACAGACAACGGTCTTGTTCCACCGCCAAAAGCAGAAGATATTTTCTGGGCAAAAGGTCGAGGCGATGATGCTCGGATAATAGATGAAACAGGAACAAAAACAAACACTCTCGGCGGCTACTTCTGGGGCTTTACCTTCAGCGATGAAAGCGGTTCGTTCAGTGGCTCTGAAACTAACTGTAAATACGAGTGGGACCCTCAGCAATTAGACCGCCCATGCTTTACCCAAGAAAACTTTAAAGAAGATGGCTCTTGGCAGGTTGAGTTGGTAGCAAACCCTATTAAAGATCCTGAAAATCTCGAAACTCTCGGCGGAGCAGGTTTTGGCTTTAACTGGCAACAAATTACCTATGATGACGAATCCGGAAAAGAAACTACAGCAACTGTAAATATAGCGGAAATCAGCGAACTCGGTTTGTGCTTGGTTTATGCGATGGAAGGCAGTGCAACTCACTTCGATTTAGATATCACAGCGCATAGCGACGATTATAGTACCTTCCTTATTGATGTTCCAAATACCAACGGCGAACTGGTTGTTAAAGACATTGCCTGGAGCGAATTCTACAAAGTCTTTGGAACAATAACAAAAGAAGATGCTTTGAATACAAATAGAGGCCTGCAATTCCGCTTGCCAAATATTACAGAAGAGGAGCTGACTGCAAAAATAACGCTTGTGGAAATTGGCAAATACGGCAAATGCCGCCTGCCTGCTCAAAAATCCGATGGCGATAACGGCGATAGTGGCGGCGGTGGCACTGAGCTTCCTGCACCCTTCTTTGTTGATAGCGACTATATATCAGAAACAAAGCCTCTTGCCCATCTATCTGTTAATTTACAGATGACAGCGGTAAACAACGGCTTAAATGTGCGCGCAAGCAACAGCAGCAAACTGAGCCTCTTTAACTTAAAGGGCAATGTGGTAATGCAAAAAGATTTGAGCGCCGGTGAAAGCTTTGTTTCGCTGAAACATCTGAACAGCGGTATTTATATCGCACAGCTGAAAGATGGCTCGCAGGTTAAATTCTTAAAGGTTAGCAAATAAGGAGGGCATAACAATGAAAAAAATCTTCACTATCTTAGCATTTCTCGCCAGCTTTGCCTTTTCACAGAGCGCAGAAGTAGGCGTGCCCAATACTGGCACATTCTCAACTTGCAACTTGAGTGGAACCACTTTCTCTTGTGGTGTAACAGGCCAGGTAAACAGAATTTATCTAAAGCTGACTCCTCAAAGTCAAGGCCAAGCTGTATCTGGAGGCTTCGACGATGCCTATTTGCCTATTGGCGTCAGTGCTTTCCCTGTAACTATAAACGGCATTGATTATACCGTCAATGTAACCAGGCCAGGCTCAAACCCAGACACAGACAACACGCTTTCTGGTTTGCAGGTAATTGGCGGTGCTCAAACATTCGTGCTGAACCCTGGGTTTGCGGCAGCTACAACAGTCTATAATGTTGCCATTCCTTATGCAACAAGTAGCGTTACCGTAAATGCAACGCCTCGTTATCAAGAAGCTGGCCTTGAATACCTAGATGGGCCAACTGGAAACACCAGAATTTCCAATGCGAATATTGCTTTGGAAGACGGCACTCCGCGCATTGTAAGGGTAAGGGTTATAGCTGAAGATGCCACAGTTGCGAACAACTTTTACACAGTGACTTTGAACAGGGCAGAAGGAAACACAAACAACGATCTTGCGAGCTTGGATGTTTGTCTAAACGGCGATTGCCTTTTCAATAACATTATGGATGATTTTGATTCGAGAGAATTGGAGTATGACCTAGAGGTTCCTCACTCTGTTTCAACAGTCACCATCAGAGGTGCAAGAGTTAGTCAACACGTGGGCGACTGCACTGGCTGTAACCAGCAGAATCGTCCTTTAGCTGTGGGTCAAAACGTGTTTACAATAACCGTTATTCCCGAAAAAGGCGCAAGCAAAACCTACACCGTAACCATAACTCGCGATGCCGCCCCAAACAGCAGCAGCAGCAATGGCGGTGAGTCGAGCAGTAGCAACGGTGGCGGTGAATCAAGCAGCAGCAATGGTGGCGGTGAATCAAGCAGCAGCAATGGCGGCGGTGAATCAAGCAGCAGCAACGGCGGCGGTGAATCAAGCAGCAGCAATGGTGGCGGTGAGTCAAGCAGCAGCAACGGCGGCGGTACATCGAGCAGTAGCAACGGTGGCGGTGAATCGAGCAGCAGCAATGGTGGCGGTGAATCAAGCAGCAGCAACGGCGGCGGTACACCGAGCAGTAGCTCCGCAGGAGATACCTCCATCTTCGCAAATCGGGAAAATCCTAAAATCGGGGCCATCGGGGTTCAGACATACTACAACCTAAAAGGCACACCTGTTGGCACCATAAAGCCTACAATCCCAGGCGTGTACATTGAGAAGCATGGCGAGCAAATGAGGAAAATAGTGGTGCATTAAACCTGAAATAACTATTGTAAACGCTGATTTAGTTATTGCGCAATGCGAGGCTTTGAAATTGCGATAATTCCCCTCTGGGGAGGGGCAGTTTGCCGTGAAGTTTGCGGGGTGGGACTTGGGTTCTTTTATGGAATCAAATAAAGCAAAGGAAAATAAACGGCTTGGATTTTGACCCAACGCCAGTCCCACCCCGCAAACTTAAACTCAAAGCGCCCCTCCCCAGAGGGGAATTACAAAGCCCTATTCTATCGGGGGCAGTTTGAAATCCTCAAAACTGACGA
>JAITFT010000171.1 GCA_031281155.1 Candidatus Fibrimonadaceae bacterium | reverse complement strand
TGCAATTAAAGGATCCTTTAATTGCATCAGTTTGTGTGGTTTTTGTCTGAATATATTTGTTGCGCAAAATTGGCAAATTATCGTTGCTGGGTAATCACGTTTCGCAATTGGGCAATCACGTTGTTGGATTGCCCCTACACGCAAAAATTAACAAACAATAAAATTCGCAATCGTAGGGGTAAGGCGTGTGTGCCTTACCCAACATGCAGTTCGCTATGATACCTGATACCTCGCAGTCTCTGCTGTGAGGAGAGTTCATTCAGCAATTATTTTTGACATTGGCAAACCCCGCCCGCTCATTCCCTTGTCCTCGCGAGCCGACTAAATTGGCCTGTAATTTTCCCAATAATTTTTCGGATTAACGATTAAAGTTTCTTTATATCTTGAAATGGTAAAATCATTCGTATCACCCGTTATCAAAAAATCAGCTTCACTTTCATCTGCAAGCTCTAAAAACATATCGTCGTCTTTATCACTTAACAAAGCTACATGAATTTTTGGAGGAAAGACTATCGCTTTATCGCCTATTTCTTCTAACAAATCTGAAGCTTTTAAATAAAAATTTGGATATTTTTTGAATTTTTCACGAAATAAAACATCCCAATATTCCTGCATTAAGGGAGCAGACAAACATAAAGAGAATTTATCTCCGAAAAACAACTCTCTGACTATTAGATATGGATAGCTCTTTTGAATTATGCTTGATACCAAAACATTCGTATCAAGAATTATTTTTTGCATTTAGTTTTGCTCGTTTTTCGGCTCTGTACTCTTTGATTTCTGCGTTGATTTCGTCCATAGTCATGGTAGAAATCCCGTATCTTTCTGCAAGAGAAACGCATTTATCCTGCATTTTACGCAGTCTATTCCTTTCCATTAGCCTTTCTAAGGCTGAAAAATCTAAAATGTCATCTTGTATACCCAAACGAGCATACTCAACATCTGGCACAGTAACTTGTAGAGTTCTCATAATTATGAATATACAAAAAAATCACATCAAAAAAATTGGCAACACCGCCTGCTCATTCCCTTGTCCTCGCGAGAGGTGTTAACACGTAGGCCTGAGTAGAGACGCAATGCATTGCGTCTCTACATGCCACGCTGTGTCCTTATGAGTGCAGCACAGCATAGGCGTTGCCAGATTTGTTAGAGTAATCAATGATAACCCACCTTCGGCGGTTCACCAGCGAAGTGCAAAACATTAGGGGTGTTAACTCAATGTTTGGGAGCGGGGGAGTGGAAAAAAATGAAAATTTTTTGTATATTCCATTTTTGATGACTAAGAAGAAACAAAAGAATGAAGTGGTATCTATTGATAGGCAATTAACTCTAATTTATACCGAATGATACTATTTGCGGAACGTTTTAACGATACAGAGATTTTGCCGACACTGTCGGCAAAATTGAGACATCGTTGCGCACGAGCACAGCTCCATTGCTGGGCAGCCACGGCGAGCTGCCCCTACTGCGATCGCGGATCTAAATTTTGATTTTCCGACATTCGGGTTGATTGAGAACGAAACTATGCTGTTGAATGATGCGGGCAAAATGGCTCAGCAAACGCGGCATGAAATGGTGATGCTTTATTCCAATATTGAAATCGCTGAATTTATAATTATGCCAGATCACATTCATTGGATAATAACAATAACAGCAAATGCCAGCAACAACCCGGTATAGAACATTTGAAAGCAATTTTGAGGTAAGTAGGGGCAGCTCGCCGTGGCTGCCCAGCCACGAATTGTGAAGGCTGGAAATCAATTTACTATATTACACATAACGCAGCTGGCGGTCGATGAATAATAAATAAAGGAAAACGAGCATGACTTTGTTCAAATATGAATTAAAACAATTAAAGACAAATCTCATCGTATGGGCTTTGTGCATGGGCGGACTGATATTTTTAATGCACCCAACCTATATTGGCTTTACCGCCGGCAGCGACGCCGCAATAATGGACTTAATGAATGACAACGCTATCTTTGATATTTTAGGCGTTGATGCAGGTTTTATAATGGCCCCTTTGGGAATGTTCAGTTTTTTGAACGGTTTTGCAATGATAGCAGCGGCAATACACGGAATGAGTATTGCTTTTTCATCGCATACAAAAGAGTACACAAGCAAATCGGCAGAATTTTTACTGACTAAACCACACTCAAGGGGAAAAGTATTTTGGGCAAAATTTGCCGCTTGCGTGATTGCTGTTTGGATTGTAGGATTTGTCTATATGGTCGGTGCAGCGCTAGCGTTGCTGACTGTCAATGGCGCAAGTATTGATTGGCTGGCGTTTATCCTTATCGCAAAAACCCTGCCGTTAGTAGCGTTGATGTTTGTAGTTTTCGGCACACTGGCGGGAACTTTTTTCTCAAAGGTTCGCACTCCTGCGCTTATATCCTCTTGCGTTATGCTTGTATTATTTTGCCTAAGCGCTATGTCAAAAAAAATAAACGTTCCGATACTGGGCTATCTAACGCCATTTTCTTTCTTTACACCCCTGCGCATCATTGAAACAAAGTTTTACGAATGGAATTTTGTAATTTGGTATTTTATATTAGGAACGGGTTTGCTACTTATCTGTTACAAAAAATTTATCAAAAAAGATATTGTATTTTGAGGATAGGGCGTATGAAAACAATATTTTTTAAAGAATTAAAACTGACACGAAAAATGCTGATTATTTGGCTTGCGTTGATTACATTGCTCACAGGATTTGCTGCAATAGAGTTTGTTGTTTTGAAAGACACAATGGAGCAGCTTGCGCAACTTGCAGATACTTTCCCCAAAATAGTGCTTGTTATGTTTGGATTGAATGGAGCTGATTTGACCACTACTGCCGGATTATATCAGTGCGTGGTATTTTGGACTAATCTGCTTGCGTTTTTTTTCGCAGGGTTTTTGGGCGTATTTGCAGTTGCGAGAGAAGAAAAATTTGGCACAAGCGAGTTTTTGTTTTCAAAACCATATAAACGTTCAAGTATAGTTTGGGTGAAGATTTGGGCGGCTATTACAAACCTCGCTATATTTGCATTTGGCGTTGGGATACTGTCATTTTTGGGAATAATCCTATCACTTGGCGATATGAGCATTGTCGGTTTGCATATCGCCACAACCACAGGTATGTTTATCACTCAAGTTATATTATTTAGCATCGGGCTTTTCATTTCAAGTTTTGCAAACTATAAAATAGCCAGTTTGCTAACAATGCTTGCAGTTGTTGTTTTTTATGTGATAAATTTTGCTCTTGATTATGCCGGAACAATGAATTTAAATTTTCTAACTCCAATAAGATATTTTGAGCTTACAGGGATAGTGCAAAAGGGGTTGAATTTGTGGTATGTAGCGTTGTCGCTTGCAATTATAACAGCTTGTTTCTTCGCAGCAAGCGAAAGATATGCTAAGAAGGATTTGCGATAAAAGACGCAATGCATTGCGTTTCTACTCTGCTATGGGGACTAAACCACTACATTCACCAGCTTCCCTGGCACAGCTATAATTTTAGCGATTTTTTTACCGGCAATATTCGCCTTAATAGCTTCGTTTTGCAAAGCGAGGTTCTCTAGTTCCTCTTTGCCAAGGCTTTTGGGCAACTGCGCTCTGGAACGTACTTTGCCGTTTACCTGAAAAACTATTTCCACGGAATCTTCAGCGGCTAATTCTGCGTTGCCAACAGGCCAATCTACGTTTGTTAAACTCTCGCTGTGCCCCAGAATTTGCCACAGTTCTTCGCACAAGTGCGGAGCGAAGGGGTGAAGGAGCTTCACAAAAGTTTCGCATGGCTCGCGGTAACGCACGGGTTGTTTTATTAGCTCGTTATTAAAAACCATCAACTGGCTGATGGCTGTGTTGAAACGCATATTTTCAATATCATCGCTAACTTTTATTATGCTTTGGTGCATTAAGCGGGTTAGTTCTTCGGGAGCAGCATTGTTTGTGTATTCGGGTGTGCCTTCATCGCCGGCTATGGAACGCATGGAGCGGTTTAAAAAGCGGTACATTCCCTCAATGCCTTGCGGTTGCCAGGGCTTAACGGCTTCCAGAGGACCCATAAACATTTCGTAAAGCCTTAGCGAATCTGCTCCGTATTGACTTACAACGTCGTCTGGATTTATCACGTTTTTTAGGCTCTTGCTCATTTTAGCGATAATTTGTTTTAATTCAGCGGCGGTATTTTTACAGTAAAATTTGCCCTCTTTTTCTTCTACTTCATCGCTTGGGACTTTTGCGCCTGATGCAGTTTCGTAGGCGAACGCTAAAATCATTCCCTGGTTGAATAGCTTTTGGAAGGGTTCGTCTGTGGAGACGAAGCCTAAATCGAAAAGCACTTTGTGCCAAAAACGACTGTAGAGCAGGTGTAAAACGGCGTGTTCTGCACCGCCTACGTATAAATCTACGGGCATCCAGAAATTTTCCAAATCTTTAGCGATAAAGGCTGCTGAATTATTTGGATCTATGTAACGCAGGTAATACCAACAACTTCCTGCCCATTGCGGCATTGTGTTTAATTCCCTTGTTCCTTTGCGGCCGTTTTTATCGCAAACTTTCAGCCATTCCGTTGCGCCTGCCAAAGGCGAAACGCCGCCATCGCCGGGTTTGTAGTCGCTAAGTTCAGGCAAAAGCACCGGATATTCAGATTCATCAACCAAAGAAATTTCACCGTCTTCCCAGTGAATTATGGGGAAGGGTTCGCCCCAATAGCGTTGACGGCTGAAAAGCCAATCTCTTATTTTATAGTTGATGGTGGCTTTGCCTATTTGTTTTTTTTCCAGCCATTCTATGATTTTTGCTATGCCTTCTTTTTTTGAAAGCCCATTTAAACAAATTTCTTCGCTTGAGGAGCAAATATATTTTCCATCATTTGCCCAGCAGGCTTCTCCTATTAAAACCTGCTCTTTTAATTCCGCAGAGCAGCTTGAATCGGGCTCCATTATGCAAACAATCGGCAAGCCAAATTTTTTGGCAAATTCAAAATCACGTGCATCGTGCGCAGGAACAGACATAATTGCGCCTGTGCCATAGCCCATTAAAACATAATCAGCAATCCATACAGGAATTTCTTTTCCGTTCACAGGGTTAATCGCATAAGAGCCGGTGAATACGCCCGTTTTTTCTTTTGCAAGTTCGGTGCGGTCAAGTTCGCTTTTTAAAGCGGCTGCTTTTATATATGCTTCTACAGCTTCTTTTTGTTCGGGTGTAGTTAGGTTTAGCGTTTGCGGGTGTTCGGGTGCAATTACCATGTAGGTTGCTCCGAATAGCGTATCGGGGCGGGTGGTGTAAACGCGTATTTTCCCAAAGTCCACCATTGCTCCTCTGGATTTTCCAATCCAATTGCGTTGCATATCTTTTATGCCGGCAGGCCAATCTAGGGTTTCCAAACCGTCTAAAAGGCGTTCTGCGTAAAGGGGAATGCGCAACAGCCATTGTTTTAGGTTGCGGTGTTCAATCTCAAAGGTTCCGCATTTTTCGTGGGAGCCGTCTGCCAAGACTTCTTCGTTTGCGCATACGGTTTTGCATTTGCGGCACCACCATACTTGTGCATCTGCATAGTATGCGAGGCGTTTTTCGCTTATGTATTCTTTAACGGCCAAGTCGCCTTTTTCGGAAATTTCTTTTGGTATGGGCAATTCGGAAATTGGACGGCCTTTATTTTGCTCGGTATCAAACCAGGTATCGTAGAGCTTTGAAAAAATCCATTGAGTCCATTTGTAGTATCCTGGATCTGTGGTATTTATTTCACGCTCCCAATCGTAGGAGAGGCCAAGCCCTTTGATTTGGCGGCGAAATGTGTCACAGTTTTTTTGCGTTGTTACGGCAGGGTGCGTGCCGGTTTGTATTGCGTATTGCTCGGCGGGAAGCCCAAAGGCATCCCAGCCCATTGGATGCAAAACTTGGAAGCCCTTTGCTCTTTTGTAGCGGCAAATTATATCTGTAGCGGTGTAGCCTTCGGGGTGGCCTACGTGCAAGCCTGCTCCGCTTGGGTAGGGGAACATATCGAGGCAATAAAATTTCTTAGCCTTGTCTTTTGGTTCGGGCGTGCGGAAGCTTTTATTCTCTTCCCAATAGTTTTGCCATTTCGGCTCTATATCTTGTGGTGCATATTTAGGCATGGGGGGAATGTAGAAATTTCTATAATTATATTATGAACAAAAAAATTTTCGCTCTCTTTTGTCTTTTGCTTGCTATAAATAGCAGGGCGACTTTGCCTATAGTTGGGGCGGTTTTGGAGATTGGGTCTGGTTCTTTGGCTTATGGGGATTATGGAACAGGGATTGTGAGGATCACTCCCTTTGCCGGAGTTTGGATAGATGGGATTGGTTTTGCGAGGTTTGGAGTTAGCACAGATAGCCAAAAAGAACAAAATGATCTTGGAGAATCAAAAGAGTTAAAAAGGTTGGATTTTTCCACTCAAATAGGAATTTCCGCTCTTGGGCCTGCCTTTCCATATATTGGAGTTTCTTATGTCAGGGCAGGTTCCTATTCGCAAAGCAACGATGCAAAATGGAATGAATGGGGCCTTGGTTTTGGGCATAGATTTGTGCTTTCGCCGCTTGCCTCAATAGTGGTAGAAGCCGAGCATCGCTGGGTTGCTAAACACTACGACAGATTGCGAGAAGCCTATGTTTCTGGTCGCCGTTTGCAAATGAATTTCGGGCTTGTGGCAAATTTGTTTTAGAATTTTTCTACATTCCCCTCCATGAACCCTTACCAAAGCAGAGTTCATTTTCTGCTAACCATACTTCTTCTCTCCCAAGCCGTACTTGCCGAAGGCACGGGCGGTTTGGCTTACATTAAAGTAAATGCAGGGGTTTGGGGTGCCCCCACGGCGAGAGTTTTCGCTGTAGATACAATGGAAAAATTTAACAGCAACTGGCTTGCTTTGAGAGTTCCGCTGGAAACTGCGCGGCATTTTGAAACTTTGCCGCATTTTTTCATTCTTGGTCTGGGGGCAAACTATAAAGACGATTTTTTAATTCGCACGGAATTTCCTTTAAGGCGAGATATTGAAGCTTGGTATTTGGATTCTTATAAACGCACCTATACTTTTTCGCCATCGGAATTAGATTTGAATGTTCCAACAGAAGCTTGGGGGCAGTGGAATAATCCGGCAGGCTTTGTGAAATTCGGGCGATTTAAACCAGAACTTGCGCCAACTCCAAACTCCATAATTCTAGGCGGTGCTCCGCACCACGATGCTGTTCATTGGAAATTTAATGCAGGAATTGCAAGGTACGCTTTTTTCCTTTCATCTCTGAACCCCTGGCTTACTGAAAGCGAAAAAGAAGAACAGAGAACAATGACAATACCAAATGCGAGAAAGAGGTTTTATACCGAGCCTGTTAAAAATTTACTTTTGCATAAGGTTGGCATAGAGGGCAAGTTTGGTTACATTTATATTATTGAGCAAGCTTTGGTTGGAGGCAAACCTTTGGATTTTAGAGATGTTTCACCGTTTATGGCTTGGCATAATAACTTTAATTATGGCCATACAAAGCCATCTACCGCCTTTGAAGCAGGGCTTAAGCCAACGAAAAATTCCGAATTTTACTGGCAAGTTATGTTGGAAGATGTCCAAAGCCCCGTTGGCGAAGATATAGGCGATATATGTTGCACAACGCTTGGGTTCCTGGCTGGTTATAAACAAAAAATACCGCTTGGCGTTTATGGCGAAATAGAGAGCCGCATAGATGCCGTTCGCACAGACCCAGAGCTTAATAACAACAGAGCTCCTTTGCAAAAAATGACAAGCAGAAAAATTTACAACAGTAATTTCAGAGAACAGGCAAAGCCGAATTTTGCGGATATGTACATTGTTGATTATCCGCTGGGCTACCGCAGAGGCCCCGATGCCATTGATTTATGGTGGAATTTAAAATACTCGCCTGCAAATAAAAAATTCAAAGCAGAACTGGAAACCGCTTATTTAAGACAAGGCGATTGCGAAATTTATTCAGAGCACAGCGAGTGCAGCCAGCGCAAGGTTCTGGGAGGAGTTGAAGAGAAGGTATTTTTGCTTGATTTTTTAGCGAATTATTATTACAATAAAAATTTAAATATTTATGCTGGTGCTGGCTTTCAAAATGCGAAAAACAAAGATCATATCTTGGGAGCCAATAAAAATGATACATGGTTAAAAGCGGGAATTGGTTTTTATTTCGATTAAAAAATTCTACATTTGATTATTAAAACAAGGAAAAAAAATGGCTAAAGTTAAATTTTACACAGGTGAATCTTTCCCTCTTGAAATGCACAAGGTGCGCATTATCCAAAAATTAAACCTTATTCCCGTAGAGGAACGCGGCAAGGCTATCACGGAGGCAGGGAACAATACCTTTCTGCTTCAGAACCGAGATGTCTTTATGGATATGCTAACCGATAGCGGCGTAAACGCCATGAGCGACCGGCAAGTTGCCGCCATGATGTACGCCGATGACAGCTACGCTGGCAGCGAGACCTTCACCCGGCTTGAGAAGTCGATGAAAAACTTCTTCGGGTGCAAATACTTCCTTCCTGCCCACCAAGGGCGCGCATGTGAACATATATTATCGCAAATATTCGTCAAAAAAGGTTACGTGGTGCCAACGAACTACCACTTCACCACCGCCAAGGCACTTATCACGGTTAACGGAGGCGTGGTCGAGGAGCTTATCATTAAAGAAGGGCTCAAAATTAAAAGCGACTTACCATTCAAGGGTAACATCGACATTGAGCAGTTGAACGAGGTTATTAAAAAGTACGGTCCAGATAAGGTGGCTTATGTGCGTATGGAAGCCGGAACGAATCTTGTTGGCGGGCAGCCTTTTTCACTTGAGAACTATACGGAGACAAGTAAAGTTTGCCGTGCAAATAATATACCGCTAGTGCTAGATGCCAGTCTTTTGGCCGATAACCTGTACTTTAACAAAAAACGCGAGGCCGCCTGCAAGGATATGACCTTGCACGAGATAGTTTTAAAGTTTGCCGAACTCTCAGATATTATTTATTTCTCCGCCCGCAAGCTCGGTTTTGGGCGCGGCGGCGGCATTTGCACGAATAGTCACGAACACTTCTTGAAAATGCGTGAATTGATACCGCTGTACGAAGGTTTTTTGACTTATGGCGGAATGTCGGTGCGCGAGATGGAAGCCATTGCGGTTGGGTTAGATGAAACGCTCGATGAAGACATGATTAGCCAAGGCCCGATATTCATTGATTATATGGTGAAGGAACTCGACAAGCTTGGCATTCCTGTTATCACCCCGCCAGGAGGCTTGGGTTGCCACGTTGATGCAATGTCCTTTCTTGACCACGTTCCGCAGAACCAGTACCCTGCCGGCGCGCTCGGCTCTGCTTACTACATCGCCAGCGGAATTCGAGGAATGGAGCGTGGCACACTGAGCGAACAGAGAGACGAAGATGGCAAGGAATATTACTCCAATATGGAATTGCTAAGGCTTGCGTTGCCTAGGCGAGTGTTTACATTATCGCAAGTCAACTATGCCATTGACAGGTTAGTTTGGCTATACGAAAATCGCCGATTAGTTGAAGGCTTGAGATTTTACGAAGAGCCGAAGATTTTAAGGTTCTTCTACGGCAGGCTTGAGCCTGTATCAGATTGGCAGTCCAAGCTGATAGCGAAGTTCAGGCAAGATTTTGGGGAAAGTTTGTAATTTAGCAAAGCGAGATTTTCTACATTTCCTAATATGAGTGATGATAAAGACCAAGAGATACGTCGCAGGTTATTAGTTCTTTTTAAAAATCACGGCGAAATGGTAGACGCCTACGTTTCTCAGTTTGGCGTAGACATAAATATGAAGAATATTCAGAGCATTAGGGCGCAATTCCCAGGCTTGGGGGACACTAATTCCATGCCAGCTATAGAAGAAGACCTTATACCAGAGGATCCTTCGAATCCAATGAGCATAAGGTTCAAGTTTAGCGAAAAGGCATTCACAATTCCAATAAGCAACGCAAAGCTTGAGTCTCCCCTGTTTCCCAGAACAGTGGATTGCCCCGTTTGCAAAAAATGGGGAGTGAATGCCCAAGATTTAAAAGCAAAATCACTTACAGTAGTCAACGATCCTTTTTTAGCACCGACCTTCAAAACAACAGGTCGCTTTCAAGAAATCAATTATCTGCTCTGCTGCATGACCGTATGCGATAGCTGCCTGCTAGCAAGCCCAGACCGCAAAGATTTTGTGGTTTACAACAATACCACAAGAAGCAACCAGGAAAGCCAGCTTGCACCGCAAGTGCTTAGGCAATTAAAAGATTCAACCGACCAAAGAAAGGCTTTTTTTGAAAAAACCGGCGTTGGCGATGTGCTGTTCGAAATTCCCAGAAGCTATGCTGCTGCTATAGTCAGCTACCAACTCGCAGATATTCGCGCAGAAATAGAAGCCGATGCAAAAATTCTTAGCGCATATTACAAACGCGGCAATTACTGGACTCGCATAGCCTTGCTTTGCCGGCAAGCCGGAATGGACGATAAGCGGCCGCTGGAAATTGCCGTGGAGCATTTCAAAACTGCATTTACAAATTCCGATTTCCCAAAGCCAGAGCTTGAGTTCCAAACTCTCCATATTTTGTTCAGCATATATCTCTACTTCGATAAAAAAAAGGAAGCTATGGATTATATGAATGTTCTGGGCAGAACCGTGCAAGAACTGGAAAAACAGGGCGACCCGCGCAATGAAACTTTGCTTTATGCAAAAAAATGGCTGAACATTACTCGCACTCGCTGGGACGATCGCGATTATCCGGAAATTTGGAAAACACCAGGGCTGGATTGAATTACTACGCCATTGGTTCTTGCAAAGCAGAAGATTACGAGCTAGAGAGCTTTAATCTTTTTGAGGCTGGGGTGGTGGCTTTGGTAGAGCTTGAGGCAGAGAGTGATTTTGATATTGCTTTTAAATTTTACACTAATTCAAAAGATGAGCGGGATTGCATTGTGGCCAAGTTTCCGCATTTGAATTTTGAGTGCGGCGAAGAAGAGGCTAGGGATTGGGATTTGTGGTGGAGAGAGCGGCAAAGCCCTGTTAAAGTCAGCGAGAGTCTTTGGGTGAGGCCTCCCTGGGTTGATTTTTCCGCTCCAAATGCAAGCGATGTTGTTTTGTCATTGGAAGCGAAAACCGCATTTGGCACAGGCGAACACGATAGCACCGCCATGGCGGCGCAGCTTATGGAGAGCGCAGATTTCAAAGGCAAAAGCGTGCTGGACATTGGAACAGGCACAGGCATTCTCTCGCTTTTCTCTTTAAAAAAGGGTGCAAGTTTTGCCGTTCAAACAGAAATCGACCCACTTACAATTCCTTGCCTTGTTGAAAATTTTGAACAAAACGGAGAAAGCCAAAACGCAATCTTAGGCCTATTGGATTCCTTCAACGAAAGCACAAAATTCGATATAATAATTTGCAACATGATTCGAACCGAAGTCTTGCCTATAAGAAAAGATATAGAACGCCTTTTTTCAAAAAACGGAAAATTCATCTTAAGCGGTCAGTTAGAAAGTGAAAAGCATTTCATTTTGGATTGGTTCAGAGAAGCAGGTTTCACTATTTGCGAGGAAATTACCAGAGATGAGTGGTGGGCTGTTAGAAGTAGCTGGGCGGGCAAGGCGTGCCTTGCCCAACAACGATAACGTGCAATTGTCCTAAAAAATCACCAAATCCGTCAACAGTTGTTATCACGCCGGGCACAGGATGTGCCATTAGGCGAACAGCCGCAGGCTGACCCGAAGGGTGAGGCACAGGACGTGCCGAGGTCCTTGGGCGGCAACGCTAGCTAGCCGCCATGTCTAACTAGTAAAAACAAAAAACGGAGGTTTTATGGAAAAAGCAGTTCTTGGGCGCTACGCTCAGCTAACGCAAGATTTGGCATTCAAAAAAGAGCCACAGGTCCAAGGTCGTTTCGCACTGCTCCAAAGCCTTTTTGAACCTCGGAAGAACAACAAGGGCAAAATGTATGCTCCCGGTAATAGTCGCGCTTACGTAGAAGAGCATCCTTCCCATGAAGAAGTCCTGCTTTGCAAGCTGCATTTCTATTATGAACCTGTTTCCGTTGCTGTCCGTGCAGTGCAGATCGAACACGGCCGCTCTCCGCTTGCTGCTCTGCTCGCTTTCGCTCGCGAACACCCTTTTGAACGTGAAATCCAGCGTGAGCCTAGCGAAACGGCCTTGCTGCGCAGGCTTTTCTTTGGAGTACCGCCCCCAGTCCTCTTACTCGCAATATAGAAAAATGGAGAAACGCCGCATGACTATCGAGGCTCATTTTTCTAAATTCATAGCCATGTCACCTATTGCCCTTCTAAGAATAGCTTTTAGAGCCTTGCTAAGAAATAGAGTTCGGACTTTTCTGTCTGTGCTTGGTATTGTTATAGGCGTTGCGGCGGTGATTACAATGGTAGCCATTGGCGAGGGTAGCAAGCAATCCATAAAGGAGCAAATTGGGAACTTGGGCGCAAATGTGGTTATGATTTTCCCAAATAACCGCACAGTGGGCGGTGTGCGAATGGAAGGCGCTTCCGTTCAGCTTTTAACCGTAAGCGATGCGCAGGCACTCAAGAAAAATGCCATGTATTTATCTGCTGTTTCACCCATAGTTTCCGCAAGAGGGCAGGTTGTGGCGGCAGGGGCAAACTGGCCAACCAGCATAACAGGCGTGTGGCCTGAATATTTGAGAATTCGCAACTATGAACTGGAAGACGGCATTATGTTCGAAGGCGAAGAAAATATGTCCAAAGTTTGCGTTTTGGGAAAAACCGTTGCAGAAAATCTGTTTCCCGGAACAAGCCCCATTGGGCAAACAATTCGCTACAGAAACATTCCCTTTAAAGTTATAGGCACATTAAAAGGCAAGGGAATAGCTGGTGTTGGGCAAGACCAAGACGATATTATTCTGGCACCCTTTTCTGCTGTTCAAAGGCGGGTTTTAGCCACAACAAATGTTCAGAGCATGAATGCCGCTGCCATAAACGAGCAAAGCGCAGCCCTTGCCGTTGAAGAAATAAGAGAAATTTTGAGCGAGTTGCGCAAGCTTCCTCCAGATAACGAAGCCTTCCGCATTCAAACGCAGCAAGAAATTTTAGATACGCTTTCCAGCACAGCAAATCTTTTAACCACAATTTTTGCCGCTGTTGCCATAATAAGCCTTGTGGTTGGCGGCATTGGAATTATGAATATAATGTATGTTTCGGTAACCGAGCGCACTCGTGAAATTGGCCTTAGAATGGCAATAGGAGCCAAAGGCTTGGATATTTTAATGCAGTTTTTATTTGAAGCTATTTTAATATGCTTAACAGGTGGTTTCCTAGGAATTATGCTCGGATATTGCTCTTCTTATTTAGTGAAATATTTTGCTGGCTGGCCAGTTAGCATCACGGTATCAAGTATTTTTGTCAGCTTTGGTTTTTGCTTTTTCATAGGCGTTTTCTTTGGTTGGTACCCTGCCCGCAAAGCTGCGAGGCTAGACCCTATTGAAGCATTAAGGTATGAATAACGTAAAACCCTCCGTTCAAGGTTTAGACACCTTGCTGCGCTGGCATGGCATTGAGCTAAACAAAGAGACTTTAAAAAAACTGTGGCTCTTTCACGGGCTTTTAAGAGAACACAACAAAGACCAAGATTTAACCAGGCTAAACGCTTTCAAAACAATAGTGGAAAGGCACTATGCAGACTGCATAATAATAAATTCCTTCGTTAAAAAGTGGCCAAGCAAAATGCTAGACATAGGCTCCGGCGCCGGTTTCCCCGGCATACCTTTAAAACTTGTAAACCCAAACATACACCTTATACTATGCGAACCTCGCCCACGCAGAGCGGCTTTTCTAAGCTTGGCAATAAAAGAGCTAGCTTTGCAAGGCATAGAAGTTTTCGCCCACAAGGTAACCAGCAATTCCATGAGCGAACCGGTAGAAGGAATAATCTGCCGCGCTTTCGCCAGCATATCCGAAACCCTCCCTCGCCTAAGCAACTGCCTAAAAAAAGGCGGCAAAGCTTACTTTATGAAAGGCCCCGCTGTAAAAGAAGAATTAATGCAATTTACCAACATTCAATATGCGCTAAAGGAAACGCATTACTACAATATACCAAATAGCCCGCAAAAGAGATCTTTGGTGGTTTTGGAGAGATTGTAGGTTATAGAGGTTTGACGGATGTAATCCTAAGATATGCCGCGCCCAATTCCATAACACGAGGCAAAGCCAGGTCTTTTGTTTCATTTGGCAGCAATTTTTTGCAAAAAGTTTCAAGGCTTTCTTTCAAGTTGCCGCTAGCATTGCCTTCTTTAACGAGAATGTAAAGAATTTCGGCTATGCCTTTTTGCAATTCCAAATGGCAGAATGTGGGAAATTTTCGCAAATCGAATTTTATATTGCCAATTGATATTTGATTTGCAACGACTTTGATTTTGGTATCTGCACCAGGGCAGATACGCAGATCTGCCCGTACAGTGCTGTGTGCATCTGCCCGTACAATACCATCTGCACCTATGGCCACATTTTTCAAACATTCCGCACGATATTCATTGAAAGCAATTATCGTATCTGCCAATGATATATAATCGCCGCAGGCACCAGCTACGATTATGAAATTTATTCCGCTGCTTACAAATTCTTTTATGCGATCGGTTAGCGGAATTAATGGTTCTTTTTTGCTGTTTATCAGCTCGCGCATTCTTAGGTCGCGGATTAGAAAGTTTACGGCGGAAGCATCTTCGTCTATCAAGATGGTGCTAGCGCCAAGCTCTAATGCTTCTAGTAAGTTTGCGGCTTGGCTGGTTGCGCCGCTGGCGTTTTTTGTGGTGAAGTTTTCCGTGCTTCCTTGTAGCGGCAATTCTCTGACTAGCGGCGAAATATTTGTGCCGTTCACTACCCTACCCTCTTCGGTTTTAACGGGAGTTGCGCTTTCGTCTATAACAATAAGCTCTCGGCCATCGCCAGGGGCGTGCGGATAGACTGCTTCTTCCAATGCGTGAAGGAGCGTGGATTTTCCGTGAAAGCCGCCGCCTACGATTAACGTTATTCCTTTTGGAATTCCCATGCCAGATATTTGCTCCCCGTTCGGCAAGTTTAAATTTACGAGGAGTTCTGGCGGTGAAGCAAAAGGAATGGCATTTTGCATTGGTGCTTCTGATGTTCCGCTTTCTCTCGGTAAAATCGCTCCGTTTGGAACAAAGGCGGCAAGTTTTCTTTCTGATAATTGTGAGAGTAAAAAATTCCGCTTTGCAAGGTATTCCACATGTGCTTGGCATTTTTCTTTTTTCAAATTATTCCAATACATTGCGGTGGTTAGCCAGTCGGAGAGCGTTCCTACCAGTAGCTCGGAGGCTTTGTCGCCCTCTATGCGCCTGTTTTCGCCGGGTAAATCTATGCTTGCCAAAATACGGACAATTCCCTTTTCGATGTAAAGGGAATTTCGCTGCATTATTTGGGAACGTGCTTTGACAATGCTTACACTCTCGGCTTTTTCCGTGAATTGCCTTAGCAAAAAATCGGCGAGGGCGATTTCTTTTTCCTGGCTGTCGTGTAAATTTTCAGGGAAACCGAGCGAGGACATTTTTGCACTCAACATTATTCTGGAAGGCTGCGCATAAGGGTCGCCTTGGATGTGTGTGAATTTGATGGTGAAATCGCCAAAACTGAAATATTGCCCTAGAAAACTTTTATATACCCCGTAAGGTTTGCCATGTATTTTTAGTAAACGTTGATGCAGTTCTCTCATTCTTTTATCGCTTTTTCTATTGCCGGAATTATTTCGGCGGACATATTATCTATACAATATAATTGATCGAATATGGTGTTTTTTCTGTATAGAGCGGCATTATCTTTTACCCATTGATTTAGTGCGTTTCGCCTTTTTTCGGAATGCGAATCTTTATTATATTTTTTTACAGATTCCTCAACTAATTCGCTTTGCTTTTTCATAAACTCTGCCATATTAAAAACTTTGTTTTGATTTAGCACAAACATCTTTAATATAAAAACCAAATCTTTTTGCCCAAAATCTTCTTGCATTTTTTTTATAAACAGCTTTAAGTTCTCAATGTCTTTTAAAAAAAAGTCTATAGCAAAGCCTTTCATGGCTTCTAAATCAGACTGTGAAGACGGGGTGTGCATGGCGGTAATGTAGAAATTTCACTTCCGCCACATACCCACCCTGTACAGCCACTCTATCTCCACGCTCCCATCTCTGTCTGTTCTGAAAATCTGCGTTGTGTCTTGCTGTAGAATAATGCGTAACTTTGCCATGGTTTCTTGGTGCGGATGGCCATAAGAATTGTTTCTTCCTGCACTTATCAGTGCCATTTTGGGCTGTATTTGCGCTAAAAAATCCCAAGAAGAGGAAGTTCTGGAGCCGTGATGCCCAACTTGCAAAGCAAAGGCGCTTAATAGGGGTTCTAATTCAAGTATTTGCTTTTCTTGCTTTTCATATAAATCGCCCATAAATAGAAAACCGTTTTGAGTGTCGCTAATGCGAATGGCCAGGCTTGATGGGTTTACCGTTAAGGTGCTGTCACCTGTGGGGAATAGGACTCTGGTTGTCCAGGGCAAGAAATCTGCAAGGGTATCGCCTCTTGTGATTTCGCTCGCCGCAATATGCGCCTCACTTAAAAGCGCAAGGCTGGAATCTCTGAAATGAGCGGCGTAGCCGCTTAAAAGCACGTCTTTTGTGAAAAATACTCTGCCTATTTGGAGTTCGCCGTTTTTCGCCATGGTCGCAAGCCTTGGAATACCGCCTGCGTGGTCGTTATGCCAATGACTGATAATAACTGTGCATAAATTTTTGATGCCTCTGTTTTGAAGCATTGTATCTATGCCAGACCTTGGGGTGCCTGTATCGTAAAGCGAGCTGCATTCTCTGCCTTTTATTAAAAAAGCAAGCCCCTGCCCAACGTCGAGCATTTCGATATGCAACTTTTCCGGTTCTACAAAAGAGCCAGGAGTACAAGCTGCTGTCTGGACCCCGATACCCCCGATGATCAAGATTTTTAGGAAGAGGCTATGCCATAATTTAATCATTCTCAACTCTCCAGCAGGCTTCGCATTTTATTAAAATTTCTTTCGTCTTCTAAAAATTCTTCGGGGCGAGGTTTGTTTCGCAACACGGGCAAAAGTACTGCTCTTGCTGCGTCCATGTTTTTTTTCTCTTTATAATATTCTGCCAGAGCAAGGCGAGCTGACAGGTCTTTTGGGTTTAGCGAAAAGGATTTTTTTAGATAATGTTCCACAGAATCTTTATTGACCCAATTAAGAATAACTGCTATTTTAGGTATTTTATGATGCGCCATGCCTAAAATTAAATAACCGCGCGCCGCCGCTATGCTATCGCCGTTTTTTTCCGTTGCTATCAACTGCTGCGCTATATCCCTGGTTTCCTTGGCACTGCCGGCATTAAGAGCCACAAGCGGATTTACCTCCTTTGCCCACAACGCCAAGCACACCGAATGCCAATATACCAATTCAGTGTTGTTTGGAAATTCTTTTAAAAAAGCTCTGCCTTCTTTTTTTGCTCTTTCAAAAAGGACTTTTCTATCCCTAGCCTCTGGCATGGTGAAACAGCCCAGAAAATAATATGCTTTTAGCAATTTCCACGCAGCCTCCTCCCTGCTTGCCGGATCTTCAAGCGCCAGCCTGTAATGTTTTATCGCCTCTGTTACATTCTGTGCCTTTGCCATATTTCTGCTTGCGCCTTCGGCTCGCTTGGAGTAAAATAAATCCCCTGCTGTTAAATGTTTATTGGCAAACGATAACGTAAACATGCAAAATACTAGAAACAAAACTGGCATATTATGGCCTCAACCTCTTTGGCAACCTTGGAAATGCACCTGTTTCCCGCACGTGAGAAAGCCCGCAAATCCATGAAACAGCTCGTTCCAAGCCAAGCCCAAAGCCTGCGTGGGGAATAGAGCCATAACGCCGTAAATCTAAATACCATTCATAATCTTTTTCATTCAATTTTTGTTTTGCCATTGCGTTTTTCAATATTTCCAAATCGCTTTCACGCTCCCCACCTCCTATAATTTCACCATAGCCTTCGGGTGCGAGGATATCCATATTTTTAACAGTCTGCGGTTCGCCGCTCTGAACGCTTGCTTGTTTCATATAGAATGGCTTTATGCTGCTGGGGTAGTTATGCACTATAACTGGAAGTTTGAATTGCGAGCATATAATAGTTTCGTGAGCGCCGCCAAAATCATCACCCCATTCAAAGTTTTCGCCTGCGTTTTTCAAAATCTGCACGGCATCGGAATATGAAATTCTTGGGAAACTTTTTGCTTCTGCAACTATTTGCAAGGGTTCCAAACTGCGTTCAATAATAGCTAATTCATTTGGGCAAGTTTTCAAAACATCTCTAACAATTCTCAAAATCAAGCCCTCGGCGAGTTCCATATCGCCTTCCAAGTCCATGTAGGCAACTTCTGGCTCTACCATCCAAAATTCGGTTAAGTGCCTGCGGGTGTTGGAATTCTCGGCTCTAAACGTGGGACCAAAGCAATACGCTTTGCCAAAAGCCGCGCATGCGGCTTCCATATAAAGTTGCCCGCTCTGCGAAAGGAAAGCGTTTTCGCCAAAATAATCCGTGCTAAAAAGAGTGCTTGAGCCTTCGCATTCATTGGGCGTGAAAATTGGTGCATCTATAAGCGTAAAGTCGAGTTCATCGAAATAGTTGCGAATGCTTTTTGTTATGTTGTGCCGAATGCGCAAGATTGCCTGTTGCCTTGGGCTGCGAATCCACAGGTGACGGTTATCCATCAAAAAATCCGTGCCATGTTCCTTAGGGCTTATTGGGTAATTTTTTGTGTTTGAAATCAACTCTATTTTGCTGGCAACTATTTCAACGCCAATGGGAGACTTTGCATTTTCAACAACCTTGCCTTTTATTTTAACCGAGCTTTCCTGCCCGAGGCTGCGAAGCAAGTCAAACTCCTCCGAGCTTATATCCGATGCCCCTGCCACAACCTGAACAAAACCTGTTCCATCTCTGAACTGCAAAAACTGCACCTTGCCAGAACCGCGAATATTCCACCCCCAGCCAGAGAGAGATACTTCTTCTCCTATGTTTTTTTTTAAATTGCGAATGCAGGGTTGGGACATGGGGAGAATTTAGAATTTTCTATTTTCCTCGATATAGAACGTCCAATAATATTTTGAAGATGAGAGGGCGAGCTTATAGGCAAGGCTAGGGTTCTTGAGCAAAGGAAGCTCTACTGTCTCGCCATAGATTTGGCCAAAATAGCTCTTTTTTCGTTTAAAATTCTCGTGTAAAATAAAATAAATTCTCTTTCTCCTTTTGGAGCCAAACGGCGGATTTCTGCCTCTGGTACAACTTCTACGCCGCGTTTTTTTAGGGTTATTTTTCCTGCGTTGTGTTTTCGGAGCATTTCTTTGACTTTATTTGTTGAAAGCGAGCTTTGGTCAATGATTTTGTATGCGGTGAAGCCATTGTGTTGGGAAGGTAAATTATCGCAAGATGTATATGCTAGGGTAGAGTCTATTTGCCAAAAGCCGTGCTTTTTCGCTTCGCTTAAAAACAAGTGGCTGCGGACTAAAACGGGGTTTGGCTCTAAAATAAAAACGCCAGGTTTTCTTGTGTCTAATTTTATGTTTTGCAATTCATCTTTTTTTTGCTGCCATTCAAAAATTCCGTTTTCACAAACAGTTACGGCACTGAGCATTCCTTTTTCAAAAGCTCCGCAAAGCACAAGGCATTCGCGGCAGTCATTTTCATTTCCTAAATAAATAATGCTGCAATCATTTGGAAATTCATTTTCAGGATACGCAGGCGGCAGTTTAATCATTCCTCCGCAAAATTTTTTGGAAAGTTCCAGTATGCTTTCAAAGTTTGGGTTCAAGCCTCCCCGCCGGGCAGGGTCTATGCAAAAAAAATCACCGCCAGCAATTTCCAAAGCGTTTTGCAAAATCGCTTTGTGTGGAGTGCCAAGTCGCTCCATATTTTCGTTGAACATCAAAACTCTTTCTGGCAATATATCTGCTCCTGTTGCATTAATGCCTTGCGGAAGCCAAAAGCTATCCCCTCCCATTCCGCAGCACAAGTCTGCAATTTTTGCGCCGCTTGGCCACAAACTTGCCTTGTATTGCGAAATATCTTTTGCTGTTGCTTGCTCAAAAGAAAGTCTGTCGCAAATTAAATCTAAGCCGAATTTTTCTCTTATTTTGGGCAAAATTTCAATGTAGTGCATTAAAGCACGGCGTTCTTGCAGGTTGAATTTTTTGGAGAGTTTTTCGGATAATTTTAAGGGGTTTTTGAGCAAAGGCAGATATTCATTCGCTATTTCGGAGTTTTCTTTTTTGCATAAAAATTCCACCGCCTCAAGGGGCAAGCTGTGTTCTTCATGTGCAGGGGCGTAAGGCAATGGGTGTAAGGTAGAAAATACGCTGATCTACTCCCCAAAAAAACACCAAAAATCAGCTTTTCTTCAAATTCCCCCTTGCTTTTTCCCGAAAAATAATGTATGTTAGTAGTTCAATAGCTTCCCTTGCAGTTATAAATACCACACTGCCTCCAAATAACGGAGCTACTGAAAGCCTTCTTCGTCTTGTAATTCTCTCTCTATTTCCTCTATGCTTGGCAAAACAGATTTGAATTTCTTTGGTAAAATTTTTTCAAAATAATTTCCACATGATGCCGCCAAGGGATTAAGGCAAGGGTTTGCATTCTCGTTAAATTTCCACCAACTTGGTGGAAATTTGATTTATTTTTCAATTGGTCACTAATTTTATAGTCAATTAAGCTTTCCTGATTGTAAAACAGATAGAATTGTTTCATGTAATACAAGTTGCTTTTTGAAAAGCCTTCCCCAAACAGCCTCGGCTTGCTTGGTTGTAATATCTGCTCCTATATTCCAATAGAGTTCTATTAAACTGCTATTTATTCTAACAGAAGCCTTTATTTGGCTTTGCTGAATTCGCAACTTTAATTCAGAGATCCATCTTTTATAGTTGGAATTTTTAGCAATCTTTGCCATATAGCGTAATATAGAAATTTCCCCGCGCCCCCGCCCCAAAACCGCCAAACCACCGTTTTCCGTTCAAAAAACGGCAAATTTCGCCCAAAAACAACGTTTTCGCAGTAGAGACGCAATGCATTGCGTCTCTACTCTGCTCCCTACTCCCCACTCCCCAAAAACACCAAAAATCAGCATTTCTCATTTTCCCCCTTGCTTTTTCCCGAAAAATAAGGTATTTTTAGACCATGGTTATGACTGAAGTCAGGAATATGTTGTTTTTTGACTCTCCCGTGCGCGGGGGGGGGGTGCAAGTTTTACCTCCCAATTTTGCAAGAATAGCTTAGATAGCTTAGTCAGTTTTTTTCAAAATATAAAAAGAATTTCCAGCCCTTGCGTGGGCTTAGCGTTTTCCATTCATTCCAAAACAAAAGGAGCAAAACGATGAAAATACGAATCATCACTATAGTCGCATTGGCAAATAGCCATAAATATCCCCACAAATCACTGGAGGGAACAGTATATGGAAATTAAGAATGTTTTTGTAGTAACGCCTATTGGCGAAAGAGATTCCGATGCAAGAGTCCACGCAGCTAAAATGCAAGCCGATGTTTTTAACTGGCTTAAAAAGGAATTAGGATACTCGTTTGAAACCGCCCTTGCCGATCCTGGAATTGGTAACCTCGCTGAAGATATTTTTCGAAAAATTAGAGATGCTGACGTTATAGTAGCTGATACGGTATTGAATAATTTAAACGTGTTTTATGAAATAGGCCTTGCGCACGCATTAAATAAGCCTGTTATTCTCATCAGTCCAGAAGGAGTTGATGTCCCATTCGATATTGCTAATTTATCGCGCATTGAGTATAATAAAGATAATTTTGACGATTCGCAGACAAGCCCTAGTGTCGTAAAGGAATTAAAGGAAAAATTAAGAAATAAGTTTCAAATTCTTGAAAAAGCCGATGAAAATACATTGCTCCTGTATCTTCCATATTCAAGACTTTTAAAAGAAACTAGCGAAAGCATAGTATCTGATATACATTTAAAGATAAAAAATCTAGAGGAGCTGATTACACGAACGAAAAACAAGGATGTGGTAGATACCGAGTATATTAAAGGAGAAAAAGACGCCTTCGCAGCATTAACCGAAGCCGTAAAAAAAGCTACGAGATCTATTCGGACAACTCGGCTCTCTCCGTATACTGTTGTAGGGAGACAAAATGATTTTTATAATGCAATCAGAAATATTATGCACACTGGAAACGTATATCGCCCTGAATACTTTCAACGTATTATCGCAACTAACAATATAAAAAAACTGGATGAGGTATTGGGATTAGTTACAAGTAATATGGGGTGCGATTTTACTATATATTTGTCCCACCATTCATATAATTTTGAGATTGTAATTATAGATGAACTGACTGTTTTTGTCCATTTCTGTAAAAACAGAAAGGATGACAGGTGCGATATAACTGAAATTATCTCCGCTACCCTAAAAGTTAAGGATTGCGAGGTTGCAATTGAATTTAGAGATATTTTTGAAAGCATTGTAAAAAACTCATTTTATTCTATTAATTGCATCGATATAAACGTTGAAAATATAGCCCAAAAAACCGCAGAAATAAAAGAAGAATTTGAAAAGGGGCTTAGGCGTTTTGAAGAAAATACCTGGAAACAAGGTATCGACGAAAAAAATAATACCACGGAGGGCAATTAATTATGCTCAAGAGTGTTTTTTTAGCAGGCGTTCAAGTTGTTGCTGAAAAATTATTTAATGTCGTTGTAGCAAAATCGGGATAATATCAAAATGAACGAACTGTTTGCTGTCATTAATCCTATTTCTTTTCTTGCTTTTCTTGTATTAGCCGGATACATTGCCGAGAAAACGCAGTATGTGTCAAAGATAAATGAGAAACTATCAAAAGTTATCACTCATATCACTTTGCCAGTACTGGTAATCGTTTCTTTATCCAATCAAAATGTTAAAGATATAC
>JAITFT010000199.1 GCA_031281155.1 Candidatus Fibrimonadaceae bacterium | reverse complement strand
TTGAAAATCCTGAGCGCAATTTCTATATCATCGCTGATTTGGGCTTCCATGAAATACGTGTCTTTATTCTCCCCGTCAAACAAGGTTATCACTATATCCGAAACTATCTTTTCCAGCTTCCCTGACTTCGGGTGCTCTTTCACGAATTCGGTCGGCTCAATTTTTACGGCTGTTGTATGCAGCGGATAGCTTTTTTTGTAAATTCCGTTTATCAAATGCACGATTGCAGATGAGCTTGCATCCTTTATTATGCTCTTAAACATCAAGTCAAACAGTTGCGCGGTTCTTCGTGCCATATGGTATATAGTAGAACAAAAAACGTGCCAATCAAAAACGGCGATTTTGGAGCAGAAACGAGGTTTTCAGCTGTCCAAAAAAGTGTCTAAACACTGTCTAGACACTTTTTTGGACAGTTTCGTATAAAGCCCAACGCCAAGGGTCCTAACGAGAAGCAAGCCTTTCAAGATGGCGATAAAGCCCAATGGTCTGTTGATTCGCTTCTTGACCTCTCGCCTTAAGCTCAGAATAGCGATAATTCTTCGTTAAATTCTCCACAAGCAAAGAATCTGCAACTTCCTTCTCCATACCCAAATTCCTAACAAGCCCAACCAAGGGTACATTCTCGGAAAACTCCGCATAATCCGCAGAATTCACGCCAATCATAAAATTAACGCTCCGTTCCGGCCAATTATTCCTTATCACATTATGTATGAAATTCCGCCCGCTCCCCGCTTCCCACTCCCCGCTCTCCAAATTCAAATCCGAATACTGCCTCAAAATCTGCGCTCTGTACCAATCGCTATAAGCTAGGCTTTCGTTTATCACCACCACATCCGTGCGATAATTCTCAGCCATCTGCATATACCACAGCGGGAATGTATCGTTGTCGCCATAAGTAATTAAAATCCCATTCTGCGGAACACTATTCAAAACGTTCATCGCAAAATCACGCGCAATAAAATCTCTCGAACGATTATGCGTACTGAAATTGCTTATAAAAGGAACCAACCATGCGCACATAAGCCCAAGCATAGCAAATTTCTTTATCGAACTCGACTTCACTCTTTCAAGCCCGGCACCACAAGCTACTGCTGTCATTATTGCGAAAAATAAAAATGCCGGCGTGAAAAAATAATCCCTGTTTCGCACCTCTTTGCGAACAGCTTTCGGCGGATTTATCATTCGCTTTCCCTGCTCTCTCAAAGCCTCATCCCATGCGAAAATTGTCCTTAGCCCCTCTGCTTTGGGAGCGCTTTTTAACCACATTCCCTGCATCTCGCTTGGCAAAGCGTAATAAAAAGAGAATAGCGAATTTAGCTCGCTAAGGCTTGGCAAATTTGGAATGGAATCTGGCACGGATTTTCGCAATTCCTTGGTTTGGGCATTCCACCATTTTGTACCATAGCTTTCTGCCCTTGTGCCGTCTGCCAAATTTAAATAAAGCACCAAACCAATAGAACTCAGCAAAAACATTGAACTAACCAACAGAACGCCTAAATTTTTTCTACAAAGCCAAATGCCTGCAAACACAGCTATAATTAAAAATTGAAAAACTATGCGATGGATAAACTGCAATTTTTCCAAAAAACTTTTTCCCCAAGTACCAGGCTCTTGCGCTCCCAAAGGAGCCGGAACCCATTGATTCAAATGATAACCCAAATACCCTATATTCTCCGAAAACCCAAACTGCCCCGCAACAGAAGCCCTGCGATACAAAGCGCGTTCAAACATATTCATATCGCCATATTGCTTTCTGCTCAACACATCTAAAAAATTCTCCAACTGCGCAGGATTATTTTGATTCATAAGCGGCTCGGTAGAAGAGCGAATTGGAAGATACAACTGGGAAGACAACCCAAGAGCAACTAAAAATGCTGCAGCAAAAAAGAATTTAAGAGGAAATTTTCTTTTTTTAATCAAAACGAAAATAAAAATAACAGGCAAGGGCAACAAGCAAAATGTATGAAAGCTTAAACCTAGAAAGGATATATATAGTATTGACAATAAGTATTTATTATTACTTGTTTCTTTCCATTTTAGCGTTAGCCAGATTTGCAGCATTATTGCCAACATTGAAGTAGCGTAAGCGCCGGCTTCTACTGCGTTGAACCAAAAGGTGTTGCCGAAAAGAGAGATGGAAGCGGCGAAAAAGCCTAGTTTTGGCTTGCATAATTCTTTTGGTAAAATTTTTATGGTGATTTCAAAAATTAGCAAGCAGCATAAAATTGAGCTTATGGCACTTATTAAATTAACAGCGAAAGCTGGGCCGTTAAACCAGCCGAAGAGCAGAATAAAAACGCGGCCTAGCAAAACAAAGAGCGGATTGCCTGGCGGGTGCGCAATGCCAAGAACATTAGCGGCGGCAATGTATTCTCCGCAATCCCAAAAGCTCAAACTGCGAGCCATCGTTAGCCCATAGCCAATAATGCCGAGCAAAAGGATAGCGAGGCGGTATTTAGCCACTTGCCTCTCTCTCCCACTTCTCCTTTTCAATGCGCAACCTTTCCAGAGAATCGTAATCTGCCTTGCTACTATCTCTTAATTCGCAAAGAGCACGATACCCTTGCTCTAACTTTCTTTGCCGCTCGCCCGGAAATTTTTCACGCATTTCCTCAAAAGCCTTGAAAATCGCTTCATCGCTATAAAGCCTCAAAATTCCGCTAACCAAAGCTTTCTCCGTTTTCGGCTCCTCGCTAAACTCAAGCGGAGCCAAAGAGTCCAGCCATGCGGCTTGCCGCAGAAAAACATCGCTATCTTGCTCAATGCTTGGCGCCTTGCCGAGCGGGTATTCCTCACCTGGAAGCTCTAAACCCTGCGAAGCAGCAAAGTCCTTCAATTTCTGCAAATGCCCCTCACTCGGATTCTCAAGCAAATTTTCTTTCAAAATAGCCAAAGCGAGAGCTGGTTCCTCTGGCAAACCATAACGCTTGCTAGCTCGCCGCCTAGCCCCTGCCGCCGCAACAACAAGAGCAATCGCCAAAAACGTAACAATCCAAGCCATTAATCGCTAATCATTAATCGTTAATCACTACTTAGAATACTTCGCCACCAATTCATCCAACATTTCGCAGGGAATCTTTTCCATCTGCGCACCCATTGCAGCAGAGCGAGTTCTATCGCTTCCTCTTAGCTCTGGCACTCTAAAGCACAGGTGATTATCTACCGGAGGCTTAGAATCGGAAGGAATGGTTAATTTGAATATTTTGAAGCGCTCTCTCTTGTCGTTGTAAAGCTCGTTATAATCCATTGTGTTTTCAATCTTTGAGAGCCGCTTTGAATCGCTGAATGTAATGCCTTCAATCTGTGTTGAATCTAGCTGAACGGGGAAGGTATTTGGGAAACGAATTTCAAGCCTGTTTCCTGTTTTTACAAGCGATGCCTGGCCCGGGTTTATCAAATGCCTTTGCATTGGCACATTGCGATAAGCCTGATAGCGCACCGGCCTTACACCACATGGATCGCGCATGCTCCTATCTATATTAAAATCGATATTTTGGCATATATCGGGCATATCAACCGGAATGTGAAGCACCTCTCTTTTGTTGCTAGAAGCACAAGCTAAGAGAAATATGCAAAAAAACGGAAGGAGGAAGACTTTTTTCATGGAGGCAATATAGAAATTTTTTCGCCCTAGTATTTTCTATATTTATTCTTGAATAGATTCCAGGAGGGGAATATTATGAAAAACGTTAGAATTGGCGTCAAGTTGATCGCTAGTTATGTCCTAATTACAGTCATCGCAGTTGCGGTCGGTATTTACCAAAACTATGAGTTGCACGAAATGGATAAGCTGGATACCCAGCTTTACAATATCGTGGCGAAGGCCCTAGGTGAGGCTGTACCGGTAGTCGCTCAAATTGGCGATATGCAAGCGAATATGTATAAAATATTGCTTGCACCAACGGCAGTGGAGCGTGCCAGGTTTGCGCAGGTAATTGACAGTGAGGCAAGGTTCGTTGCTGCTGCGCTTGAGACACAGAAACAATGGACTTTGAAAGACGATGTTGTCTCGATTCTTGACAACTCAATAAAAGCGGTCAGCGTGTATAAC
>JAITFT010000198.1 GCA_031281155.1 Candidatus Fibrimonadaceae bacterium | reverse complement strand
AATAATGGATAAAATTATAAACGCCGTTCCTTTTATAGATACCAAAGAAAAATCCAGGTGGAGTTTTGAAGGCGAATTTGCCGCAAGTTACCATAACACAAATACAAGCAACAGAAAATCAGCCCTTATAGACGATTTTAGCGGTAGTGCTTTGAATTTGCAGTACCCGCTTAACAGGCTTTCGTGGTTTAGGGCAAGCCCGCCGGGAGGCGTTGCGAGCGATCCCTCTACATACATAGAGCATTTGGATTTCAGGCATAACGGTGAATTTGTGTGGCACAGCAATACGAGCATACTTCATCGCCATATTTACACGCCTATTGGCAGCAGCGATATAGACAACAGGGAGCTCACCATTTTAAGTTTTCGTTTGCGACCTAACGATAATTTAAGCGGCAGAAGCTGGGGCGGAGTTATGAGGCCAAATAGCTTTTATTATCAAGATTTAACGCAAAAAAGATATATAGAAATGGTAGTTAGAGGAAACCTTGGCTCCCTGTATATCGATTTAGGCGCAATTAGCGAAGACATAAGCATAAATGGTTTTGAGCCGAATGGCATGTTAGATTCCGAATGCGCTCCCGGCACAACAACTCCGCTTCACGATATGGGGCTAGGCCATGATACGCCGGCACAAGATAGATTGCTGGTTTGGGATTGTCGTTATGCTCAGTGCGTTTCTACAGAATATAACAGAAGCAATGTTCCCAGTGCCAATACAGATATATCGAGAAATCTTTTCGATCCGAATTTGCTCGATTTAAGCGACCCGCCGCCTCAAATCAACGGAACGAGAGGCAATGCTGGCGAAAGAGTCTGCGATACCGAAGATATAAACCGCAACGGGCGACTAGACACGGAAATCAACTTTGTTCGCTACAGAATTCCATTAGATACCGAAGATGAAACAAAGTTTGAAAAACTGCTAAACGGCTGGCGCAGATTCCGCGTTCCATTGGAGCAGTTCGATACCATAGTTTCCGGCATAGGCAGCTCGGCAACGGATATTCTAGGGGCAGCAGGTTTTACAAAGCTCTGGTACGGGAACTTGAGATCTGGCGAAGGCAGAGTACAAATTGCCGATTTTAGAATAGTAGGAAATGAATGGATTGAAAGCGAGAACAACAATGAATTCGGCATTACTTCAAACCCAAATACGCAAATTGTAGAGGGCGGAACGAACGGAAACATTTATGCTCCAGGCGAGGTAATAGTTTCAGACAGCAGCTACTTGCGCGTAAGCGTAATCAACAACCGCGAAAATGCAAGCTCTTATTTTACATCGCCAAATGTGCCAATAGAAAGAGACCCCGATACAAATACGCCTTTCAAAGAGCAGAGCCTGCTTTTGGAATACGGCGACCTTCACCCCACCCAGCAAGTAAGCGCAACCAGATTTTTTGACAATGAAATTAAAGACTTCACATCCTATAACGATATAAAGATGGAAATTCATTACGAAACAGAAGCCGCAACAGTTCCAATTAGATTTGCATTGCAGTTCGGCCGCGGCGGGCTGGATGGTAGCTCAGATTATTACGAATGGTCTTTTAAACCAGCAAAATTAGAATGCAGAACCAACGAAACATTAAAAGATTGCCACGATAGAAACTGGAGAGAAAATGCTTTTGCCTTGCCTCTTGCCGATTTTTCAAATTTAAAAATAGGGCGAGAAGCACCTTTCTTAAAACCCATAGAAAAAAATCTGGGCGGTGCAAAAGAAGAGAAAATAAAAATTGTTGGAAACCCCTCTGGAAGCAGCGTTGACTGGCTGCGTTTGGTTATCATAGCCGATGACGAAGCAAGCTTGGAAGATTTAAGCAAAAGCGGAACCTTTTGGATTAGCGATTTGCGGCTTTCCGGCATAGACAATGCATGGGGCTACGCCTCCAGAATGCACGGACAACTGGATTTTGCCGATGTATTTTCCGTTTCTGGTGAAGTGCGCTACCAAGACGGAAATTTTGCTACAATGAGAAGCGATGGGAGAAGCCCAAAGCCAAACTTGAGCGAAGCAAACACCAGCCTAGACGTAAATGCCTCGGCAAGCTTGAACATAAATAAATTTTTCAAAGACGATTACGGCTTGCGCTTGCCATTTGGAGTTAGCTATAGCTCCACAACCTTGCGCCCATATCTAAAACCAGACGATGACGTTGGCCTTAGCCAAGACAAAGCCTTTAATATGTTCAGCGATTTTTTCACAGGCAACCTGGAAACCAGAAGTTTGCAAGAAGAAGATTCCCTGCGGCTGGTTTCGGAATCAAAGGGCTATCAAAGCTTTTCGCGAGCGAGAACATTATCGTTTGGCTTCAGCAAGGAATATAAAAAAAGCGATAATATGCTTCAAGAAATTTTCGGGCAAATATTTTTGGAAAGGCCAGCCTTTAACTATTCTTACAGAGAAGTAGAAAGACGCTCGGCAAAAATCGCAGACAGTTCTTACCAGTACAATACCGTTTTGGAATACAAACTGGGGAATTTGGAACGCACAAACACTTTTTTATTCGGCAATAAAAAACTGCCTATTGAGCTGTGGCCCGGCACTTTTGATATAACTCTAATGGATTTGGGATACAGCAGGAATGTAGTTCAGGAAAGAGATCCGAATTTTATAGATCCGCAGGTTGATAAAATAACCAACTTTACAACAGATTTAAGGCACAGAGCAGATATACGCTGGAATATTTTGCCCTTTTTAAGCGTAAACTATACCTTAAACATAAATCGCGATATGCACGGCGGCGGAGACAGGCAGGCATTTACCAAAGAGGACTTTTTCAGCCCAAATGGAGAAGGCGGCTTATTTGCGAAAAATTTTATATTCGATCACGACCATAACGATAGAAGAGTTTATTACCGGGAAATTCTGTACCCCTTTCCCGCAGGCACCGTATTTAACGAAGAAACCGGAGAAGAAGAAACCGTTTATTTAGATGCTTATATTTACGAAATAGACGATGTTGGAACAAGGGAATACGGTAAAACTTACGGAATTTTGCGAAATGAACGCGATCGCAGGCAAGATTTCAGAACAAATTTATCGGCCGATTGGATTCCATTTTTGCCAATGCGTTTTTCGTTCAGCAGCGGATTTACGCAAAACAAAACAATTCCAGATAATTTTGACTTTTGGGACCCAGAGCATTTGAATAAAAATTTCTGGACAATTCAGCAAAACAACCGCTTTGAATTCTCGCCCAGCCTAAGATTGCCTCAGCTTGCGGGCATTGGCGGAAAAAATGCTGTAAGCGATTTTTTTGATAAATGGAAATGGAGAGAGATCAGAAGCACCTGGAGCGTTGATTTGCAAACAAGCGGCGAAGATTTCCAGCTCTGGCAATTATACGAAGAGCAGGGTGTTGAACCGCTTCAATACTATCTCTTTGGGTTGGGAATAGGCAACGGTTACCGCAACAGAGGTTTCTGGAATTTGGTTAGCGGAGACATGGGCTTGGATAGCCGCAAAGATTACGGGCGCTTTGCGCAATATAGAAATGAAAGAGTAGATAGCCTTGTTTATCAGCATCGCTTTGAGCACGCCATTAGACGAAACCTTACAAACAGCACTAACCTCACTCTGCCCTGGTGGGATATAGGCGTTAGAGGCGATTTAACGTGGACTGAAACATTCAGGCAAACAAGAGAAAACCCGCTTTTTATAGACACCACAACCACATGGCCGAGAGTAGGCATAGGCGTTGAAGTTCCAAACTTTGTGAACAGGCTGGATTTTTTGAAAGGCAAGCTCCGCAGCATATCCACAACGCATCGTTTTGACTACCAAGAACAGCACACAGTTCGCCCTTACCAAAGCTCTGAAGATCAATGGACAACAACAATAGATTTTAATCCTATAATTCGCATAAATGCTTTAACCTTGAGAAATATTCGCATAGAAAACAGTTACAGGTTCAAAACAGAAGAAAGAGAGAGCAGAGCAAAAGAAGAGCTACTCGGCACAAATGAATGGCTCGAAGACGGGCTCGAAGAAGATTATATGAAAGTTCCCTGGCTGCATACAGACTTGACCATAGACAGAGGTTATGCCGCAGGCACTGAGCTTGCAATATCTTATCCTTTAAAAACAACAAGAGGTTTCCAGCTTTGGCGCTGGTATATAAAACTGGACAATGATATAGATTTGAGAGTAGCAAGCGGTTACAGTTACCGAAAAACAATAAAGGAATATTATATTCCTATCGATGGCTTTAACCCTTATAATTATGATAACGGCATCACCACCGATGGAGTTCATCATATAATTGATATTCCAGACGGTTATATTTTGCAAAATAATATAAGCTATAAGCCGAAACTTGAGAGAGCAGAACGGAATGTTTTAACCCGCGCTCACGAATGGTTTTTGCGCCCAAGCGCAGGCTACCAATTCAATAAAATGGCAAGCGCAAGCGCTTATATTGAATATCGTCGCCTAACCGAGCAGCTAAGCTTTGGCGATACTCACACGCGTCAAAGTTTAGCATTCGAAATTGCAGTAATGTTGAGGTTTAACTAAATGAATAAATACCGCTTTTATCTAATAGCTTTACTCCTCGCAAGCCTTGCGCATTCGGGAGAGTATTGGAACGTGGCTCTCGGCGCAAGTTCAATGAAAATGCTGTCTATGCCTGCAGAACCGCGGCAGGCCGCTCTTGCGGGGGCCGGCGTGGCGAGCCCTAAGAATGCGGGCGAAGCTTTCAGAAATCCGCTGGCTGGGGCTGCTGTTGACTATTCAACGCTCAGTTTTTCAAGAACCGAGTTTTCAAACTTAATCGGCGCAAACAGAGTGTCGATGATGGCGCATACAATGCTTGGCAGTTGGCATTTAACCGTTGGAATGGAAGCATTAAATTACGATAAAATTCAAGGTTATACAGAAGACGGCTTAACTTCAAATGGGCTTTTCTTTTCGGCGGGAGCAATTGCCATGCAGTTTGGAACAGCGAAAAGCTTTAACTCGCTAAGCGCAGGCTTAACCGCCCGCTATGCAAACCAAAACATAGAATCGCATAACGTAGAGGGCGTTTTATTCGATGGCGGCGTTAAATACGATCTGCTGAAAAATTTCTCATTCGGCGCAATTTTCAGTAATTTTGGCTGGTTGTCTTCAAGCACAGAAGCAGAAGAAATCGCTCCGCTTTTGTTCCAGGCAGGCATAACGGCAAGCCATGCGCTGCCGCTGGATTTTACAGGCGCGCTTTCCACAGATTTATACAGGCGAACCGATTCAAAAATTGAACTTCGCACAGGCCTGGAATTTATCTACAAGGAACTGTTCTCTCTGCGTTTCGGCTACCCTGTTTCCGGCAGCATAAACGATGCTCTCTGCGCAGGTTTTGCCGTTAAGCTAGGCGCCGTTGCCGTAGAATACGCCTACCAAAACCGCACCGTTCTAGAAGCCAACCACATTTTCGGAATAACCCTAGATTTTTAACTTGACACTAATACCTGTAATTATTTGCCTTATAAGGCCCTTCTACAGGAACGCCAATGTAGTTTGCCTGATCTTTTGTTAGCTTTGTAAGCTCAACGCCAAGTTTTTCCAAATGTAAGCGAGCTACCTTTTCGTCCAAAATTTTTGGCAGGGTGTAAACATTGCCATTTTCGTATTTTGTGCCGCTAACAGTTTTTTTGCCTTGAGCGTTTAGCCACAAATCAATCTGAGCAATCGTTTGGTTAGTAAAACTTGCACTCATAACAAAACTCGGATGCCCAGTTGCGCAACCCAAATTAAGCAAACGACCTTCCGCCAAAATTAAAACGCTATGACCGTCTTTGAAAATCCATTCATCGTATTGAGGCTTTATATTTCTTTTTTTGACGCCTTTGACTTTCTTTAAACCAGCCATGTCGATTTCGTTGTCGAAATGCCCAATATTGCCAACCACAGCGCGATGCTTCATTTTTTCCATGTGCTTTGCTGTAATGATGTCTTTATTGCCGGTAGTGGTAACAAAGAAATCGGCAATACCAACTACGCTTTCCAAACAACGAACTTCGTAGCCTTCCATGCTTGCTTGCAATGCACAAATTGGATCTATTTCGGTTACTATAACTCTAGCGCCCTGCCCCTTTAAGCTCTGGGCACAGCCTTTGCCAACATCGCCATAACCGCAAACAACGGCTATTTTACCGGCAATCATAACATCGGTAGCACGGTTAAAGCCATCTATAAGAGAATGGCGGCAACCATAGAGGTTATCGAATTTGGATTTTGTTACGGAATCGTTTACGTTTATTGCAGGGAAAGGCAATTCGTTTTTCTTTGACATTTCGTACAAGCGAAGAACGCCTGTGGTTGTTTCTTCGGAAACGCCTTTTATTTCGTTGCGAATTTTTGTCCAGTATTTAGGATTTTGTGCGAGGGTTTTTCTGCAAAGAGCAAGGAAAACGCCCCATTCTTCGCTTTCGGTTTTGGGATTAAATGCGGGAACTTTGCCTGCCGCTTCAAACTGTGCTCCGCGAATAACCAGCATGGTTGCATCGCCGCCATCGTCTAAAATTAAATTCGGGACTTTGCCGTTTGGAAACTCCATTGCTTTTTTGGTGCATTCCCAATACTCCTCTAATGTTTCGCCTTTCCAAGCGAAAACGCTAACGCCTTTGGGATTTTTTACCGTGCCCTTTTTGCCAACCACAGTTGCAGCAGCAGCGTGGTCTTGGGTGCTGAATATATTGCAGCTTACCCATTGAACCTCGGCACCAAGCTCCACAAGCGTTTCAATTAGAACGGCTGTTTGGATTGTCATGTGCAGGCTGCCCATTATGCGTGCGCCATTCAACGGCTGTTTGCCTTTGTATTCTTTTCGCAGAGCCATTAGGCCCGGCATTTCTGTTTCTGCAAGCTCTATTTCCTTTCTGCCCCATTCGGCAAGGGAAATGTCGGCTACTTTATATTTCAAAGCCATTTAAAACTCCTGTTTATGTTTTGGTTAGTTAGTGCCAGTTAACGCAATGAGAAGAACTGTTGCCACAAAAATTGCAGAAACAATAATAAACTCAATTGGGTTCTCTATAAGAGCTTCTTTCGCTGGCGCAGTTGGCGCTACCGGAGCGGCAGGAGCTACTGGCGCAACTGGAGTTTCTACCTCAACAGGAGCTACCACAGCTGGTTGCGTTTCTTCGGCTACCAATGATGACTCTGGAACTGCTGCAGCTTCGGGAGCTACCTCGGCAGGAACAGCTTCAGCAGTGGGAGCTGCCTCAGCAGGTACAACTTCGGCGGCGGGAGCCTCAACAACGGGGGCTGCTTCGGCAACAGGAGCGGCTTCTGGGGCAGCTTCTGGAGCTACAACAGCAGGCTGTGCCTCAACGGGTGCTGCTTCTGGGGCTGGAGCCACAATA